>JAJZRT010000966.1 GCA_021802595.1 Pseudomonadota bacterium | reverse complement strand
ATGACGACGAGTTCGATGTCCGTGCCTTCCGGGCGCGCATCGCAATTGGGCGAGGGCAGCTGTGTGGCGGCGGGCAGCCAGCCCAGTGCATCGGGGGCGGAAAGGGTGGGAGGCGACATGCGCGAAGCTTACTCGACCGCTGCCGTGTCTGGAAACATCGGCGGCGAGGGCTTAGACTGCCGGCTTTTGCCGATTCCGATCCTGCCCATGACCCCGCACGACGCGCAACAGCTGCTGGATACCGCCGAATGCGTGGCGAGCGCTGCGATGGTGCAGGCTGCGCTCGACCGGCTGGCGGGCGAAATCGGCACCACGCTGGCTGGCGCCTTTCCCCTGGTGCTGCCGGTGATGGGCGGGGCGGTGGTGTTCGCCGGCCAGCTGCTGCCGCGGCTGGCGTTCCCGCTCGAATTCGACTACCTGCACGTGACGCGCTACCGCGACAAGACCCGCGGCGGCGACATGGAGTGGCGGGTGCTGCCGGGCAAGAACGTGGCGGGGCGCACGGTGCTGGTGCTCGACGACATCCTCGACGAGGGCGAGACGCTGGCGGCGATCCGCGACAAGCTCCTGGCGATGGGGGCGGCCCGGGTGTGGTCGGCGGTGCTGACCGACAAGGCCAATGGCCTGAAGAAGCCGATCCGTGCCGATTTCGTCGGCCTGGACGTGCCGGACCGCTACGTGTTCGGCTGCGGCATGGACGCCTATGGTCTGTGGCGCAATCTGCCTGCAATCTACGCTTTGAAGGAAACCTGAACATGTTGGGAATCATCGGCGGCACCGGGCTCACCCAGCTCGCCAATCTGGAAATCACCCACCGCAGGGTGGCGCGCACGCCCTGGGGCGAACCCTCGGGTGCGCTCACCTTCGGCCGCATCTGCGGGCAGGAAGTGGTGTTCCTGGCCCGTCATGGCTACGGCCACACCATCCCGCCGCACGAGGTGAACTACCGTGCCAACCTGTGGGCGCTGAAGGACCACGGCGTCGATCGCGTGGTCTCGGTAGCCACCGTGGGCGGCATTCATGCCGAGCTGATCCCCGGCACCCTGGTCATTCCCGACCAGATCATCGACTACACGCACAGCCGTGGCGCCACCTATTTCGTGCAGAGCGACAAGCCGGTCACCCACGTCGACTTCACCTATCCCTATTGCGAGGCGATGCGCGCCGTGCTGCTCCAGGCCGCAGACAATGCCGGCATCCGTCTGCGCAACGGCGGGGTCTATGGGGCCGTGCAGGGGCCGCGCCTGGAGACGGCCGCCGAGATCAACCGCATGGAACGCGACGGCGCCGACATGGTCGGCATGACCGGCATGCCCGAGGCCTATCTGGCGCGCGAACTGGGGCTCTGCTATGCGACGGTGGGCGCGGTGGTGAACTATGCGGCCGGCCGCGGCCTGTCCTCCGACGGCATCCAGATGGAGGAAATCCAGGCGGTGGTGGGCGAGGTGATGCAGCAGGTGCGGCACCTGCTCGAGCAGCTGGTGACCGACGATGCCGCCGGCCTGTGTGCGATCTGACGCAGTCGTGAAGCGGATTCGATGAAGCTCGGTCGCATCCTGCAGTCGCAGGGATTCGGCTCGCGCAAGGGCTGTGTGGCGCGCGTTCGGGCCGGTGCGGTGGCGGTCAACGGCACGGTGTGCGACGACCCGGAGGCCGAGATCGATGCCGAGAACCTGGTGCTGACGCTCGACGGCGTCGACTGGCGCTATCGCGAAAAAGCCTATGTGCTGATGCACAAGCCGGCCGGCTACGAGTGCTCGCATCACCCCAGCCACCATCCGAGCGTATTCGGGCTGTTGCCGGCGCCCTTGCTGCAGCGTGGCGTGCAGTGTGTCGGCCGGCTCGACCAGGACACCACCGGCCTGCTGCTGTTCTCCGACGACGGCCAGTTCATCCACCGCATGATCTCGCCGAAGAAGGGGGTGGCGAAGATCTACCGTGCCCGCTGCGCCGAGCCCGTGAGCGACGCGATGCTCGACGCCCTGCGCGGCGGCGTGCAACTCAACGACGAGCCGGCGCCGATCGCCGCGCTGGCATGCGAGGCGATCGATGCGCACACGCTGCGGATGGCGCTCGCCGAGGGCAAGTATCATCAGGTCAAGCGGATGATCGCCGCCACCGGCAACCGGGTCGATGCGCTGCATCGCGAAGCGATCGGCGACTTTGCCTTGCCCGCAGACCTGCCGCCCGGCAGCTGGCGCTGGCTGGACGCCGCAGACCTGAAACAACTGGAGCAACGATGGCCATCCGCGACGTCCTGAAGATGGGCGATCCGCGCCTGCTGGCGCCGGCGCGGCCGGTGGAGGATTTTGCCTCGCTCGACCTGGCACAGCTGATCGTCGACATGCACGACACCATGCGCGCCCTCAACGGCGCCGGCCTGGCGGCGCCGCAGATCGGCGTCGGCCTGCAGGTGGTGATCTTCGAGGTGAACGCCAATCCGCGCTATCCGGACGTCGAGCAGGTGCCGTTCACGGTGCTCGTCAATCCGGTGCTCACGCCCTTGTCGGACGTCATGGAAGAGGGGTGGGAGGGGTGCCTGTCGGTGCCCGGCATGCGCGGGCTGGTGCCGCGCCATGCCGCCTTGCGCTACCAGGGCTTCGATGCGGCAGGCCAGCCCATCGACCGCAGCGTGAGCGGCTTCCATGCCCGCGTGGTGCAGCACGAGGTCGATCATCTGCACGGCATCCTCTACCCGATGCGCATCCGCGACC
>JAJZRT010000965.1 GCA_021802595.1 Pseudomonadota bacterium | reverse complement strand
GATGAACCGCGCCGCCGAGGCCGCCGTGCCGCAGGCGAAAACCCTGCTGGTCGATGCCGTGAAGCAGATGACGCTGGAGGATGCGAAGGGCATCCTGACCGGCGGCAAGACCTCGGCCACCGATTTTTTCCGCAGGAAAACCGAGACCCGGCTGACCGAGCGTTTCGGCCCCATCGTCAAGGCGTCCACCGACAAGGTCGGCCTGGCGCGCCAGTACAACCAGTACGCCGGCGCAGCCGCGCAGTTCAACCTGATCGATAGGAAGGAAGCGAGCGTCGACCAGTATGTGACCCAGCAGGCGCTCGACCGCCTCTACACCGTGATCGGCGAGAAGGAAGCCGCGATCCGCGCCAATCCGATGCAGGCCGGCAGCGATCTGCTGAAGAAGGTGTTCGGCGCCGTCGGCGGGCGGTAAAGTCGGCCCGGGTCATGTCCGCTTTCAAGAACTGACCCGACCTTGACCATGGGGATGCCATGACCCGAACCCGAGCGCTCTGCCTGCTTGCCGGACTGCTGTTTGCCCTGCCCGCCCGGGCTTGGGAAATCGGCGAATTCAGGAACGGCATGAGCCGCAGCGAAGTCGAACAGGCCCTCAAGACATGGAATTTCGACAAGACCCTGCCGGTCGGCAACGACGGACTGTTTGCCTACGACCTGCCCAGCAATCCGACTGGCCGCCGTTTCCTGTTCACGTTCTGCAACGACAGGCTGGTGGCCTTCGACCAGGAAATCGAACCGGATTTCCGCCATTTCGTCACCATCGCGTCGAACTATTCCAACCTGTACGGCAACCCGCTCAAGGTCATTCCCTACACCAGCGTCGTCGCCAGCGGCGAAAAGAACCTGCTGGCGATGTTCTGGCGAAAAGGCCCGGATTACCTGGGGCTCAAATACGTGCTGTATCCCGCCAGCGAACAACTCTCGATGAGCTTCCAGGTCGGCAACAACTGCTGGCAGGCCCCCCGCTGAGGCAGTGCGGGACGCACTGCCTGCGAGGAACGATTCTGTCGGACCGCAGGGCCGGGCCAGGGAGCGCCGGACGAACGTTCCGCTTCAGAAATCCGTCAAAAATCCGAAACAGATGATGGAGCGCTCCCTGCGATCGCGTTCCGGCTGGGCGCATCGTGCGGAGTCGTCCCCGGACCGTACAAGGTTTGATGCGTCCGGCATAACAATACTGGAAGAGAGAACATGAGTGATCGGACGTACCGGCTGATATTCGGCATGTTGCTGTTGATATCGTTGTATTTCGAGAGCAGCTATCTGATGTACTGTCTCATCGGGCTGCTTTTCCTCGAGGGCGTCACCAATTTGCGCATACCCCTGCTCCTGCGCAGGCGGCAGGGAGCGTCCGCGCCAGACAGCAATCTGGCGCCCATTCAGCCGAAGAACCGGTTCGATTTCGAGGCCGAACGCGCCTGGCGCCTGATCGTCGGCTTGA
Source organism: Pseudomonadota bacterium (assembly GCA_021802595.1). The sequence continues at coordinate 1,275 of JAJZRT010000965.1, read as the reverse complement.
TGCTGCTCATCACCTATGTGCTGTTCTACGACACGATGTGGTTTTTTCCCTGGTTCATGGGATTCGCCATTTTCGGTGCGGGGGCCAGCGGCGTCTGCCCGGTTCTGATCGGCGTGAAGTGGGCCGGGTGCCGGTGAACGACAGGATTAACGAAAAAGGAAACACCCCACTCGCCAGCGGCCTGCCGGTCAAGATTACCGGCATTGTTTTCTGGGGCATGGTACTGGTGGGGCTGGCGATCGCCGTCATCGTCCTGAAAGGCCGTGAGAACGAACTCGGCGCGCGCAATGCCAGCGAGGCCCGGCTGCTGGTACATGAAATCACCGACCATTTTGAAGTAAATCGGCTCGCAGCCGGCCCGCTGAAGGACACCCGAAGCAATCTGCTGCGCATCATCGATACGCTGAAACCCGGTTTCCATTTCGAGGCGATCGAACTACAGCGCGGAACCGATGTCCTGCTGATCGGCAGCACGCATCCTGATCAGGAATCGATATCGCAGACACTGCTGCTTCGTGGCCAGGACGCCGGCCCGACAGGCCGGCCCATGCAGATCAAGGTGTTTTTTCCCAGCCTCAAGAAGACGATTTCGGATGACCGCAGGAGAATCCTGATTTCGATCGGCCTGCTGGTCACGACATTCGGCCTGATCCTGCAGCAAATCCTTCAGCGCATGCTATCCCGGCCTTTTTCCAACATGGTTGCGGCAGCGAAGAACTTTTCCAGCGGAAATACCGATGCGCGTTTCGACGAGACTCGCAGCGACGAATTCGGTTTCCTGGCCACGTTCATCAACCGCGCGCTCGATTCCATCGAGCAGCAACAGACCGATCTGCGCATTGCCCTGGCCCGCGCCACCCAGTCGGAAGCGGAACTGTTCAGGGAAAAGGAGCGCGCCGAGGTCACGCTGCAGTCCATCACCGATGCCGTCATCACCACTAACGCGGCCACGGAGGTGCTGTACCTGAACCCGGTTGCCGAGCGCCTCACCGGCTGGCGCAACGATGCTGCACGCGGCTTGCCCGTGGACAGCGTAATCAAGCTCGTGCACGACGACACGGCCCAGGTCGTGCGCAACCCCGTACAGGATTGCCTGCAGAGCCATGGCGTGGAAACGCTGCATGCCCATGCCGCGCTGCAGCGCAAGGACGGCACACGGATCGCGATCGAGGCTTCCGCGGCGCCCATGCGAAACGACAGGGGCGACGTGATCGGTGCGGTGATGGTGTGCCAGGATGTCAGCCACGCACGCACCCTGGCGCATCAACTATCCCA
>JAJZRT010000964.1:906-2716 GCA_021802595.1 Pseudomonadota bacterium | reverse complement strand
GTCACGGCATCCTTGGGCAAGGGCTCGATGACATAGCGCTCCACGCGCAGCATGCCCTTCCCTGCGTCGGACAATTCCACCAGCTTGACCGCGGTCGTGCTGATGTCGAGTCCCAGGATGGGCAGGCCCTTGGCGGACAGCCAGTCCAGATTGATATTCAGGTGCAAGAGTTTTCCTTTACACTTCTGTGGGTTGGCGCTTTTTCTTGTTATTGTTTTTAGATGCTAGCAACAACACACGGTTTTTAACAGTTTTTTTCTTGCCATCACACTAGAGTTGAACATGTGTGTCCAATTTCCAACACCACTAACGCCTATAATCGTCGGAAACTTTAGGCACCAAGGACCAGATTCGATCCTGTCATGCCGCCTTGAGCAGACGACCCGGTACACTGGCGACTCAGGCACCGATCAACATGCATAAAGCCAGTGGGATGTGGAGACGGCCCCACTGGTCATCACGTGGCTAACAGCCCCCCTGATGGAACAGTTCAAGGTTTACGCCGTCGTCAGCAAAGAAGGAACCGGATGTTTTCGAAATGGTGGCATTACGCACTGGCCCTGATCATCAGCCTCGGCGTCGTCGGCACGGCGCTGGCCGGATTGGCGGCTGCACTGATTTACCCGAACCTGCCGCCGCTCGAAGCGCTGACGGACTACAAGCCCAAGCTGCCCCTGCGCGTATTTACGGCTGACGGCGCCCTGATCGGCGAATTTGGCGAAGAGCGCCGCGCCTTCATCGCCATCGAAAAAGTCCCGACCTACATGAAGCAGGCCATCATCGCGGCCGAGGACGAGCGCTTCTACGAACACGGCGGGGTGGACACGCTGGGCGTGCTTCGCGCCGCGGTTTCGAACCTCGTGTCCGGCGGCGCCAAGGAAGGCGCCTCGACCATCACCATGCAGGTAGCGCGCAATTTCTTCCTGTCGAACGAGAAAACGCTCACCCGCAAGCTGTCCGAAGCCATGCTGGCGATGAAGATCGAGCACAGCCTGTCGAAGGACAAGATCCTCGAGCTGTACCTCAACCAGATCTATCTCGGACAGCGCACCTACGGTTTCGAGGCGGCCGCGCGCACCTATTTCGGCAAGCCGATGCGCGAGCTGTCGCTCGCCGAATTCGCCATGCTGGCCGGATTGCCGAAGGCGCCGTCGCGCTATAACCCGGTGGTCAACTTCCCGCGCGCCAAGGCACGCCAGGAATACGTGCTGGGACGCATGCTCGCGCTCAAATTCATCGACAAGCCAACCTGGGAAGCGGCGGTGAAGCAGAAACTGGTCATTCGCCAGGCACGCCAGCAGACCGACGTTTCGGCCGACTACGCAGCCGAAATGGTGCGCCAGGCCCTGTTCGAGAAATACGGCGAATCCATCTACAGCTCCGGCTACAAGGCCGTCACCACGCTTCGGCGCGCCCAGCAGGCGGCAGCCGACCTCGCGGTATGGCAAGGCATCGCCGACTATGACCAGCGTCACGGCTATCGCGGTCCGGAAAAGGAGATCAGCCTCCCGGCCGACAAGGCCGAGCGCGAAGCGACCATCGCCGCCGCGCTGGAGGACCTCGCCCCGGTCAACGACATGCAGCCCGCGGTAGTCGTGAGCGTCACGCCCAAGCTGATCCGCGCCCAGCTGGAGGACGACTCGGTGGTCGACATTTCGGGTACCTCGCTGAAGTGGGTGGCCAGCTGGGCCGCCGGAAAGAAGGGCCGGCAACTCGCCCCGGGCGCCGTGGTTCGCGTCCAGGCGGTGGGCAAGCCACAGCAATGGCGACTGGCGCAACTGCCTGAGGTGGAAGCAGCACTGGTTGCCCT
>JAJZRT010000964.1:0-896 GCA_021802595.1 Pseudomonadota bacterium | reverse complement strand
TCTACCGCAACAAGTTCAACCATGTGACGCAGGCCTGGCGGCAGCCGGGTTCGAGCTTCAAGCCTTTCATTTATTCGGCCGCGCTGGAAAAGGGCTACACCCCGGCCACCATGATCGACAACATGCCGCTGACCCTGAGTGCCGAAGAGGCGGGGGGTACCGCCTGGCAACCCCAGAACTATGACGGCGAGACCAGCGGCCCGGTGCGCATGCGTACGGCCCTGACCAAATCGCTCAACCTGGTGTCGGTACGCATCCTGCAGGGAATCGGTACGAACTACGCGCGCGACTATATCCGTCGCTTCGGTTTCGACCCCGCCCGCCACCCGCCCTACCTCACCATGGCGCTGGGCGCAGGCAGCGTCACGCCGCTTCAGCTGGCTGCAGCCTACGGCGTCTTCGCCAACGGCGGGTACAGCGTCAGGCCCTATCTGATCGACAAGGTCTACGACAAGGACGGTCGGCTGCTGATGGAAGCCCGACCGCAAACCGTCGGCGGAGGCGCGCCGCGCGTGATCGATCCGCGCAACGCCTGGTTGATGACCAGCATGATGCAGGACGTGGTGCGTTATGGCACCGGTGCCCGCGCTGCCCAGCTGGGGCGCAGCGATATCGCCGGCAAGACCGGCACGACCAACGATGCGCGCGACATCTGGTTCGCCGGCTATACGCCCGATCTGGTGGCCATCGCGTGGATGGGATACGACCAGCCGCGCTCGCTCGGCCGCAACGAAACCGGTGCGCAGTCCGCCCTGCCGATCTGGATGGGCTTCATGGGCTCGGCACTCAAGGGAGTGCCGCAAAAAGGCTGGACCATGCCCAGCGGCATCATCAGCGTGAACATCGACCCGAACACCGGAACCCGTCTGCCCGACACGCTGATTGGGGAATTCCTG
>JAJZRT010000963.1 GCA_021802595.1 Pseudomonadota bacterium | reverse complement strand
TGTGTCTGGGAGATGAACGCTCGCTCCGCATTTTTGTAACATAAAATAAAAAGTCGCTTTCGCAATTAAGAATGATTATCATCTGTGGAAACGGCTACCCTTTCGAATTCCTATGAACGCTATTGTCACCGACACCTTACCGCGCTTGCCTACGGCGCGCTGGAGAGTCTTTCTCGCCGTGCTTGGCCCCGGCTTGGTGGTCATGCTGGCCGATACCGATGTGGGCAGTGTGCTCACGGCGGCCCAAAGCGGTGCGCAGTGGGGCTATCAGTTGCTCACCCTGCAGTTTTTGCTCATTCCCATTTTGTATGTCGTGCAGGAACTCACGGTGCGTCTGGGTATTTTTACCGGCAAGGGGCATGGCGAGTTGATTCGCGAGACCTTCGGTCCGGTTTGGGCCTGGGTTTCAGTCACCGGCCTGGCTGTGGCCACGATCGGGGCGCTGCTCACGGAGTTCTCGGGCGTGGCGGGGGTGGGCGAATTGTTCGGCGTGCCGCGTGCCTGGAGCCTCACGTTGGCGGCAGGCTTCCTGCTGACCATCGTGTGGACCGGCAGTTATCGACGGGTCGAACGGGTGGCCATTGCGCTCGGTTTGTTCGAGTTGGTATTCATCTGGGTAGCCTTGCGAGCGCCGATCAAACCGGATGAACTGTTCGCTGGTTTCTCTCAGGTTCCCGTGCATAGCTCGGGCTTCAGGTATCTGGTCGCTGCCAACATCGGTGCGGTCATCATGCCGTGGATGGTCTTCTACCAGCAATCGGCCGTTGCTGACAAAGGACTCAGACCCGAACAGTACACCGCGGCGCGATGGGATACCGCCGTCGGCGCTGTGCTCACCCAAGTGGTGATGGCTGCGGTGCTGCTCGTTGCTGCAGCCACGCTGTGGGCCGGACACCTGAGTCCGCCGCTTGACACCGTGAGCCAGGTGGCGCGAGCGCTCACGCCCTTTCTGGGTCAGACGCTCGGCCACACCTTGTTCGGCCTGGGCATGCTGGGCGCGGCCATGGTGGCGGCCATCGTGGTGGCGCTGGCGGCGGCCTGGGGCTTTGGCGAGGTCACCGGTTACAAGCACTCACTCGAATACCATCCCTTCGAGGCGCCGTGGTTCTATATCATATTCACCCTCGGTGTGGTGGGCGGGGCGCTGATCGTGGCGTTGGCGCCCAATCTGGTGGCGCTGTCGGTTGGCGTGGAGGTGATGAACGCGCTGATGCTGCCGTTGGTGCTGGGGTTTCTGGTGGCTTTGGCGGTGAAGGCCCTGCCGCCGGAACATCGTCTGCGTGGCTGGTATCTCTGGGTGGTTGCGGGCGTGGTGGTTCTGACTTCTACGCTCGGCGTTTATGGGGGACTCAGCGGTTTGTCTTGAGGCGAAGTCCCGATCCTGATGCGGGGCCGGGCAAAGGAAAGCAATGAGTATCTGTTCAGGCCCCCCAGCCTTGATGGCGCGCTTTGGTAGCTCGATGCTTGCTGCCGAAACCAGGCAAATCAGCCCGTCTCAAGGGCTTACAGGTCAGCTCCCATGCCGCGCTCGCCATTGACGGAACAAGTCGCCTTGCTGCTGTCTCGGGGGCAGGATCGGCAAGCCCTGGAGCTCGCTACGTCGGATTTGACGAAGGAGATAAGAGACGCCGAGCTGTGCAAGCTTGCGGGAATTTGTGCCGCTCGCCTCGGAGAAGCGATCCGGGCCGAGCGACTTTGGCGCCAGGCGATTGCGCTCGACCCCGGCGATGCGCAATTGCATTACAACCTGGGTCTGCTGCAGGCCAATCTGGACCGCCAAGACGAAGCGGAGCAGTGCTACCGGCGAGCCATCGCCCTGGACCCGGGCAATGCCGAAGCCTACAACAATCTCGGATTGCTGCTGTCCAGACGGGGCCGAGAGGAAGCGGCCGAGGGCTGCTACCGGCGAGCGATTGCCCTGGCTCCCGGCAATGCCCGGGCGTATGTCAACCTGGGAGCGTTGCTGGCGCCGGGCAAACGGCAGGACGAAGCCGAGGGCTGTTATCGGCAGGCGATCGCCCTGGATCCCGCGGATGGCCCCACGCATTCCAACCTGGGCGCCCTGTTGGCGAGCCAGCGGCGGGACGAGGAAGCCTTGCAGTGCTACTACGCGGCCATCGCGCTGCTCCCGGAAGACGCCGGCGCATTCTCCAATCTGGGCATCCTGCTCGTGCGTCTGGGGCGGCCCGGAGAAGCCATCCAATGCTACCGACGAGCCATAGGCCTCGATCAGAAGAACGCCAAGGCCTATACCAACCTGGGCCTACTGCTGGAAGCGGAAAAACAGGAGGACGAAGCCCTGCGCTGCCAGCGCACGGCCCTGGCGCTCGATCCGCAATCCGCAGAAATTCACGTGAATCTGGCCAACCTGTTGGCGCAGCATCGGCAGTGGGACGAGGCCCAGCAATGCTACCGGAGAGCGATCGAACTCAAGCCAGATGCCGCCGTGCTTCATTCCAACTTCGGCGTCATGCTGGCCAATCGCAAACAGGACGCGGCGGCCGAGCAACGCTTTCGACAGGCGCTAGCACTCGACCCCGATTATCAACTGGCCCATCTCAACCTGGGTTTCCTGCTGCTGCGCCAGGGCAGATTTGCCGAGGGCTGGGTGCATCACGAAGCCCGCTGTGATCCCCGTCTGCCCGACAACGGCATTCCCTTCCCCGGGGTTTCCTTCCCGCAATGGCAGGGGCAGGAGTGTTCCGGAAGGCGTCCCG
>JAJZRT010000962.1 GCA_021802595.1 Pseudomonadota bacterium | reverse complement strand
CATCGCCTGCACGAGATCGAAGTGCGGCGCCAAGGCAACGAACTGGTCGGGCAGTTGCTGGAAGCCGCCGGGCGCGCGGTGCGCGAATTCGAGGCCTGGTTCGACGACACCGTCAGCCTGCGCGCGCGCATCCTGCGCCGGCTGGCCGGCGTCACCCGCAAGGACAATATCGCGTTCGATGGTCTGGCGCGCGTCTCGCACGTCACCGACGCCACCGACTGGCGCGTCGAATACCCCTTCGTGGTGCTGACCCCGGATACCGAAGCCGAGATGGCCGCGCTGGTGGCCGGGCTGATCGAACTGGGGCTGACCATCATCCCGCGCGGCGGCGGCACCGGCTATACCGGCGGCGCGGTGCCGCTCACCGACAAGGCCGCGGTCGTCAACACCGAAAAGCTCGAGTTCCTGAGCGCGGTCGAAATGCGCCACCTCCCCGGTGTCGAATTCGAAGTACCCACCATCCACTGCGGCGCCGGCGTCGTCACCAAGCGGGTAATGGAGGCGGCCGACGCGGCCGGCCTCGTGTTCGCCGTCGATCCGACCTCGGCAGACGCCTCGACCATCGGCGGCAACGTGTCGATGAACGCGGGCGGCAAGAAGGCCGTGCTGTGGGGCACCGCGCTCGACAACCTGGTGTCGTGGCGCATGGTCACGCCGGATGCCGACTGGATCGAAGTCACCCGCCTCAACCACAACCGCGGCAAGATCCACGACGTGCCCTCGGCCACCTTCGAGATCCGCCGCTTTGCCGCCGACGGCAAGACCCTGAAGGGCTCGCCGGAAATTCTGCTTATTCCAGGCAGCCGCTTCCGCAAGACCGGGCTCGGCAAGGACGTCACCGACAAGTTCCTCGCCGGCCTGCCCGGCATCCAGAAGGAAGGCTGCGACGGCCTCATCACCTCGGCTCGCTTCATCCTGCACCGGCTGCCCGCGCACACCCGAACCGTTTGCCTGGAATTCTTCGGCCACGCCTCCGAGGCCACCCCGGCGATCGTCGAAATCAAGCAGTATTGCGACGCCCACGCCGACGTCCTGCTCGCCGGGCTGGAGCACCTCGACGCGCGCTACGTCAAGGCGGTCGGCTATGCGACCAAGGCGCCGCGTGCCACGCGCCCGAACATGGTGCTGCTGATTGACGTGGCGTCGGACCATGAAATCGCGGTGGGCGAAGCCGCCTCGCACATCGTGCGCATCGCCAACGCGCGCGGCGGCGAAGGCTTCGTCGCGGTGTCGCCGGAAGCGCGCCGGAAATTCTGGCTCGACCGTGCGCGCACCGCTGCCATCGCGGCCCACACCAACGCCTTCAAGATCAACGAGGACGTGGTGATTCCGCTGCCGCGCCTGGGCGACTATACCGACGGCATCGACCGCATCAACATCGAGCTGTCGATCGCCAACAAGCTGAAGCTGCTCGACGCGCTGGCCGGGTTCTTCGCCGCGCCGCTGCCGCTGCTGGAAGACGACGAAACCGTGGCCGATGCGGCGCAGGTGGAGGACAAGCGCCAGCGCGCGCAGGCCCTGATCGAGTCGGTGCGCGCCCGCTGGGCCGATTACCTGGCCAAGCTCGACGCCCCCCTGGCCGCGGACGATCCGCGCCTCCCCCCTCACCCCTTGCCGCTCACGGTCTTCACCGCGCTGCGCGACAAGCACATTCGCGTGTCGTGGAAGCGCGAAGTCCGCCGCGAGTTGCACCAATTGTTCATCGGCCGCGAATACACCCGCGTGCTCGAGGCCTGCGACCGCATCCACAAGGAGGTGTTGAAAAGTCGCGTCTTCATCGCCTTGCACATGCACGCCGGCGACGGCAACGTGCACACCAACATCCCGGTCAACTCCGACGATTACGCCATGCTGCAGGCGGCCAACGCCGCGGTGGTGCGCATCATGGCGCTGGCGACCGAACTCGGCGGCGTGATTTCGGGGGAGCACGGCATCGGACTGACCAAGCTGGAGTTTCTCGACGACGCCACCATCGCGAGCTTTGCCCACTACAAGAACAAGGTCGACCCCACCGGCCGCTTCAACAAGGGCAAGCTCTCGCCCGGTGCGGATCTGCGCAATGCCTACACGCCGTCGTTCGGCCTGCTGGAAGCCGAGTCGATCATCCTCGAGGCCTCGGAAACCGGCGCCATCGCCGACTCGATCAAGGACTGCCTGCGCTGCGGCAAGTGCAAGCCGGTCTGCAACACCCACATTCCGCGCGCCAACCTGCTGTACTCGCCGCGCAACAAGATCCTCGCCACCTCGCTGCTGATCGAGGCATTTCTGTATGAAGAGCAGACCCGGCGCGGCGTGTCGCTCAAGCACTTTGACGAGTTCGGCGACGTCGCCGACCACTGCACCATCTGCCACAAGTGCAAGAACCCCTGCCCGGTCGACATCGACTTCGGCGATGTCTCGATCGCCATGCGCAACCTGCTGCGCAAGCAGGGCAAGAAGAAATTCAACCCCGGCACCTGGGCGTCGATGGCCTTCCTCAACGCCACCGACCCTGCCACCATCAAGGCGCTGAGAAAACCGCTGATCGAATGGGGCTACGCCGCGCAACGGACGGGACACACCCTGTTCAAGCGCATGGGGCTGATCCAGGCGCAGACGCAGAATCCGCCCGCCAGCCTGGGCAAACCCAAGCTGGTCGCGCAGGTCATCCACCTGGTCAACAAGCCGATGCCGGGCGGGCTGCCGAAGAAGACTTCGCGCGCGCTGATGGGGCTGGAA
>JAJZRT010000961.1 GCA_021802595.1 Pseudomonadota bacterium | reverse complement strand
CTGCATGGCAACCCCAAAAGACGAGGAAGCTACACAAAATCAGAGGCTGTGAACAGGGGCTTCGTAAATGCATGACCGTGAAAGAGGTTCAGGAAGCTGCTATGTCATATAGGTGCGATAGCCCTGGTGAAGCGATCCGCCCTTCAACTTCTCTAGCAATACCTTCAATCCGCACTCGGCAGCCACGCCATACAAATGATCGGCATTGGCCCAGCGCTGTGCCTGAAATAGACGCTCTGCGTCATCCAAGTGGCGTTGGTGCGCATCGAGAAAATCTTCTTTCATTTGCATCGTCGTATCACTTGCCGAAGAGCAGTCGGTTGAGACGCGCGTCCAGTGCCTTAACGGCAGATCCCATCTCAGACTCCTTGGCTTGCTCGGCGATCCGTCCAATCCTGCTGGCCACTATGAACTCGCCGATGATGGGGTTGAACAGACAGGCTTGCTTGACCGTCTTAATCATGAGCCCGCTCCGTTGTTGCTCTCAGTCTCCTCTGAGTGCGGAATTGCAATGCCGTGCCGCTCACAGTAGTCCCGAATCAGAACTTCAACCATGTTCGCGATGGACCGGAGTTCCTGATCCGCCGCAATGCGAAGCGCCTCTTTCAGGCCGGGATCGATACGAAATGTAAGCGTGGCAGTCTTGACGGTGGCCATAGCCTCTCCAGGAACCACTGTAAATGTACTGCACTTTACAGTATTCATCAGCATTCCCACAATGCTGTTTGCGTTGATTGTAAGGAAGGCGCTTTGTTTCGCCAGGGCAATCGCACCGTCACGTCATAAGTCCGAGCACTTCCGCCCGAAACTCGTCAGACGCCGAAGCCATCAGTCTTTTGTTCTTTATTCCCACCTTGCTGGTGGTATTGAGGCGCAACAGGTTCATCACGATATGGCGGACGATCGCGAGGTTGTTGGCCGCGAAACCGCTCCGCGTGCGGGACTGGTCCTCTGCGAGCTGAACATCGAGGCACCAGTGGAGCCGGTTTTCCACTTCCCAATGGCTTCTGACCGCACGCGCCAGGCGTGCGGCGTCGGCGGGCAGGCTGCTGATGTAATACGCGCGCTCAACGCTCGTCCGCCCGTCCTCCGTGCGCTCGCGCTCGATGATGGCAAAGCTGCGGATGTCTTTCCACTGTTCATGCTTGTAGAGCCGATCCACGGCATCGTAGGCCCAGCAGCGGCGCACCTCGAGACGGCCATGGTTCGGTTTCGTGGCCGTGACCTCGTCGGTCGAACGGGGCTGCAGCGCGCCCTCGGGGCCCAGCCCGGCAAACATGATCGAATCGAGCAGATTCGGGTGGTTGTCCTTCACGCACAGCACATAGTCGGCCTCGCCTTTGCGGATCGCTTCGGCGATCTTCGTCTGGGTGCCCATTGCGTCGATGGTCACGATCGTCCCTTGGAGCGCCAGGGCCTTGAGCAGCTCGGGGATGGCGGTGATCTCGTTGGATTTCTCTTCGGTGGCCTTCTGCCCCAGTACAACCCCGAGGCCGGCGGCGAAAGCGCTCACCAGGTGCAGCGGGTGGGCGTCGGCGTCATTCTTGTTGTGCGAGCGGCGGCTGGTCTTGCCGTCGATGGCCACCACCGTATCTTTGGCCAGCGCCGGGATCACCATGCCCACCCAGCGCCGGAAGGCGGCCTCGAACTCGTCGGGCGAAATCAGCCCGAACACGCGGGCCAGCGTGTCGTGGGACGGGATGCCCCGCTCAAGCTTCATGAAGCCCCGCAGCCAGTCGAGCTTCACCTTGGCCCACGCCTCGATGCCGACAAAGTCGTCCGCGCCACTGAGCACCCCGCACACCACGACCGTCAGAAGTTCGGCCAGATCGTGCTGTGTGTGCCGAGGGCTGCGTGGATCGGAAATCGAAACAAACACCTGCATCAGCGGCGTCACTCCTGTCTTCATGGGAAGCCCAAAAAGTCAGGAAACTACACACTTTCTGCGGCTGTGAACAGGGGGCGTGCAAGGCTATGAAGGTGAACGATGTTTTGCGGTGGGGTATGTCGGGTCGGTACGATTGCCCTGTTTGTTTCGCGAAGCTGCCGCCCATGTTGACGAGTCTGGGTGGCAGTAAAGGCCGAACACCTGTGGCCTGTCGCCACAAACGGCCGCTGTACTTTGTGTCCTGCCTTTCCTGCGGCGACAGTTTGAACATCGCCAGCGGGTCGGGAGTGGTAATTTAGGGGCCAACCACCGAGCGGCCGCTCCCGCCAACCACCCGCCCCCACCACGCAAAAACGCCCGGACAACCGGGCGTTTTTGCCGAGCACCCCACGCGGTCAGATCACCGCGTCGAGGTTTCGGTTCTGGCGGCACAGGCCGGCAGCCGCAAGGCCGCCAGCCCGGCGTTCAGAACGAATACTTCATCACCAGCGACAGCTGGTCGCGGTCGGTCAGCGGGCGGAACTCGCGCATGTTGGCCACTTCCGCCTTGCCGAAGTAACCCATGTAGGTCAGGCCGACCTGGAGGTTGCGCTGGTAGGTGAAGTTGGCACCGATGCTGGCGCGCATATCCCCTTCGCCGCCGACGCCGCCGGTGATCGTGCGCCCCTTGAGCTGACGGGAGAGGCTGATCGGCACGCTGAGATCCCAGCCCTCGAAGATGCCCGGGTAGCCGAGGCTGAGGGTGCCGGAGGCGGCCAGGCCGTAGTTGGCGCCGAAGAACAGCTCCTTGCTCTTGGGGAAGATCGCGGTGCTGGCGGCGGCGGGGGCGTTGGCGG
>JAJZRT010000960.1 GCA_021802595.1 Pseudomonadota bacterium | reverse complement strand
GGAGCGGTCAGGAACTGCTGGTACTCGGCGCTGGTGAACTGGGTGCCGCGGTCTGAGTGCAGGATCACCGGGCTGCGATTGGTGAGCGTGCACGATAGTCGCCGTCGCTCTCGCCGTCGCCGCACGCGCACTCACCACCACTTTCGCCGGCATCCGTCCGTGGACGTGCCTGCCTTCATCGCCGCGCAATTGCTGGGCGTGGTGCTCGCGCTGCCGCTGGTCGCGGTACTCACTGGCGAGATCCGGCGCGATTGATTCCCTCAGGACACACGATCTCCCGCAGCCTGCTCCTTGAGCCACGCCATGACCGTCGTGACGGCGTGGCGGGACGATGGCGAGCGACGCACGATCCAGTAGGCATTCGGCACACGTACTTCGAGTGCGCCGAACGGCCGCAGCAAGCTGCCGGCAGCGACATCGTCAGCGGCCAAGCGGTGGCGCGCGAGCGCAACGCCCTGTCCCTGTGCCGCGGCGCGCAAGAGCAGATCCGAGGAGGCAAGCCGTGGCCCGTGATGCAGATCCAGCGCAGCCGGCCCGAACTGCCGGCGCCAGCGATCCCAGCCGGCCTGCGGATCGCGATCGTGCAAAAGATGCAGTCGAGCGAGATCCTTCAGTTTTGCCGGCCGCCCTGCCTGTTCCCAGCAGGCGGGACTCATGACTGGATAAAGCGCGTCATCCATCCACGGCTCGCAGATCAGGTCAGGCCAAGGTCCCGCGCCCATGCGCAACGCGACGTCGGCGCCGGTTTGAGCAAAATCCTCGAGGTGCTGATTCACCAGCACCGATAGCTCGATGCGCGGGTAAGCGCGGGCGAGCAGCGGCAGGCGCGGCAGCAGCCAACGTGCGGCGAAGGATGGCGTGGTCGAAATCGTCACCGAAAATGGCGATCGCGCTTCGCGCACCGCTGCCGCTGCTGTCGCAATCTCTTTCAGACCGGCCATCGCCGCCTTGCCCAACACCGCTGCTTGCGCGGTCGGCGACCAACCGCGACGGCCACTGCCCGGCTCGCTCAGTGGCACGCCCAACCACGCCTCCAATTCGGTCAGGTGCCGGCTGACGGATGAGTGCGAAATGCCGAGCTCGCGTGCCGCGGCACGCACGCCACCGTGTTCGCAAGCCAGAGCCAAAACCCGCAGGGCATTCAGAGGCAACTCTTTCATGGTCTCTATTTTAGACCATTCAATGCGGACGCGAGCCAGCCGCCACCCCCACCCTGCGCAGGTCGGCGACAACACGTCGCGCATCCTGGAGCACGCTCATGGCTACGCTGTCCGGCATCGGCCTTCTGCTGTTCGTCGCGGCGACCACACCGGGGCCCAACAACCTGGTGGTGATGCGCACCTCGATGGGCGTCGGTTTCGTACGCACGTTGCCGGCAGTGCTCGGCGCGGTGTTGGGCGGGATCGTCCTGCTGGCCGCGGTGATCGCCGGCGCCGGCGCGGTATTCGCCACGTGGTCCTTGGCGCGCACACTGATCCTGGCCACCGGAAGCCTCTATCTAACGTGGCTGGGTGTGCGCTTAATGCTGTCGGCCCGCGAGGGACCGGCGGATCCGAAACTACCCATCGGGACGGCCGCTCTGTTCGGCTTCCAGTTCATCAACCCGAAGGGATGGGTGATGGTACTGACGGTGGTCGCCGCCATGCCGGCCGCTGATGCTGTGCACACTTTTTTCGATCTGCTGCCACTGTTTCTGGTCATTCCCGCCGCTTGCCTGATGGCGTGGGCCGGGCTTGGCGCTGTGCTGGCGCGCCCCCTTGCACGGCCAATGGTGCGCATATGGACCGATCGCGTGCTCGGGTCGCTGTTGGCCGCCAGCGCGCTATTGCTGTTCGTCTGACCCTGTTCCTACCTCAACGGGAGTTCCGAATGGTCGACTATCCGCATCGCATACAGCGCGTCATCGCACTGCCGGGCAGCCTGCGCCGCGCCAGCTACAACCGCACGCTGTTGCAAGCCGCGTCTCGTATCGCGCCGGCGGGGATCCATATCGAGGTCTATGGCGCGCTTGCCGACGTCCCGCTGTTCGATGAGGAACTGGAAGCGGCCACATCGGGCGGCCCGCAACCAGTCCGTCATTTGCGTGCAGCGGTGGCCGGTGCGGATGGCCTGCTGATTGCGACGCCCGAGTACAACCAGTCTTTGCCGGGCGTGTTGAAGAACGCCATCGACTGGCTTTCGCGCCCCGCGCCTGAAGAGGTGCTGGTCGCCAAGCCCGTCGCCATCACCGGCGTGTCGTCCGGACGTTCGGGAACGCGTTTGGCCCAGTCTGCGTTGAGGCAGACGTTGACAGCGACCGAAGCGCTGGTGATGCCGGCGCCCATGCTGTTCGTGGGCGAGGCAACGCGCTTGTTCGATGCCGAGGGCGAGTTGCATGATCCCGCCACACGCGAATCATTGCGTGTGCTGTTGCATGCGTTCGGACTATGGATGGAGCGCGTACTTCCGGCCCGCCCGAGCCTGCCTGAAGTCGTCTGAAGCTTTTAGAACGGGATGTCGTCGTCCTCGAAGCCGGCATCGCCGGCGGGTGGCGGGGTGCCGGCGGGCGCGCGGCCGGGCGCCGCGCCGCGCGCAGCGCCACCGCCACCGCCACCGCCACCGCCACCGCCACCGCCACCGCCACCGCCACCGCGGCGATAGCCGCCGCCCTCGCCGCCTTCGCGCGCACCGCCCTCAGCACCGCCCTGGCTGCCCAGCATCTGCATCTGGTCGGCGATGATGTCGG
>JAJZRT010000959.1 GCA_021802595.1 Pseudomonadota bacterium | reverse complement strand
CCGGCGACCGGCGCCGTCTTCAGCGTGATCCCGCCGCAGAACGCCACAGGCAATTTCACCAAGATTGTGCAGCGCGTGCCGGTGCGGATCGAACTGGACGGCAAGGCGGCGGAACTCGGCGCATTACGACCCGGCCTGTCCACCACGGTGCGCGTAACCGTGGAGCACGGACAATGAAACTGCCCCGCCACGACGGGGCAGGCGCGGCTGGTGGCGGAGCATCCAATCGCGGTGAACGGACCACCGCGCCATGACGCCCAACACGCATCGACCTGGCTCTGTCAGCCACCTACTGCCCTTTGCTGTGATGTGCGTCGGCATGTTCGTGGCGCTGCTTGACATTCAGATCGTCGCTTCATCACTCGCCGATATCGGCGGCGGACTCTCGGCGGCGCAGGACCAGATCAGCTGGTTGCAAACCGCCTACCTGATCGCCGAGATCATCATGATCCCGCTCTCAGGCTGGCTCACTCGTCTGCTTTCCACCCGCTGGTTGTTCGCCGCCTCTGCGCTCGGCTTCACGCTTGCCAGCATGCTGTGCGGCCTGGCGTGGAACATCGACAGCATGATCCTATTCCGTGCTCTGCAAGGCATGCTCGGCGCGTCGATGATCCCCACTGTATTCACCTCGTCTTTTCACTTCTTCGAGGGACATCGCCGCGTCTATGCCGCTGCCGTCGTCGGCACCATCGCGTCCATGGCCCCCACATTGGGCCCCGTCGTTGGTGGCTGGATCACCGACACGCTCAACTGGCATTGGCTGTTCTACGTCAACGTGATCCCCGGTCTGCTCGTGGCCCTCGGAGTCGTGCTGCTGGTCGATATTGACGAGCCAGACCTCTCGCTGCTGTCCGACGCCGATTATCCCGGCATCATCCTGATGGCGCTGGCCCTTGGCACGCTGGAATACGTGCTGGAGGAAGGCGCGCGCTGGAACTGGTTCAGCGACCAGACCATCCGAACCTGCACGGCAATCTCCGTCATCTCCGGCACGCTGTTCGTCATCCGCAGCCTGACCTACGAGCAGCCGGTGGTCGATCTGCGCGCGCTGGGCAACCGCAATTTCCTAATCGGTTGCATCCTGTCCTTCGTTACCGGCATCGGCATTTTCTCGACGATCTACCTAACACCGCTGTTCCTGGGTTATGTGCGCGGCTTCTCTGCGTGGCAGACCGGGCTCGCGGTGTTCCCCGCCGGCGTTGCCGCGGTGATGGGCGTGCCTGTCTACGTCACGTTGGGGCGGCGCATGGACCTGCGCTGGCTGATGATGCTTGGGCTGGCGAGCTTCGCCCTGGCGATGTGGTGCTACAGCTTCATCACGCACGACTGGGGCGGTGACCAACTGCTTGTCCCCCAGATCCTGCGCGGTTTTCCTCAGGTTTTCGCGGTGGCGCCCAGCGTGACCTTGGGGCTGGGAAGCTTGCCGCCCGCACGACTCAAATATGCCAGCGGCCTGTTCAACATGATGCGCAACCTGGGCGGCGCCGTCGGCATCGCGATCTGTGGCGCAGTGCTGAACGACCGCACCAACCTGCACTTCCTGAACATCGCATCGACACTGACGCCCGCCAATCCAGCCATGGACCACATGTTGGCGCGGCTCGGCGCACGGCTGGCGGACACCCTGGGCTCCGCGTCCCAGGGCCATCTCGCCGCATTGGAGCAACTGCGCGACATCGC
Source organism: Pseudomonadota bacterium (assembly GCA_021802595.1). Next base: position 1,046 of record JAJZRT010000959.1, on the reverse strand, counting down.
CTATCGCGAGGCCTCAACCATGGCGTACGCCGACGCGTTCCGCACGATCATGATGGCGTTCCTGGTCACCGCACCGTTGGCTATCCTGATGCGCAAGGTGGCAGCCCCCAAAGCGCCGTCCTCAGGCGCGCACTGACGCCTAACGTCCACCCCAAGACGAGGTCGAGCCTCCGTTACTGTGAATCGGCGCCGACTCACAGCGAAGCGACACGACCTGTCACGCAATCTGATCCGGATCTGGGTTGATAGGTATGAGGCCGGAGCATTCGACGAGGATGCTGTGACGGCCGACCTCGTGGACGGCTACGGGGCACGGATCGCCGCGCTGGAGCGGCTTGTCGGCAAGCAGGCGAACATATGCAGGGCCGGTCAGGCGGCGAGCTCGTGCATGGCGGCGATGAGGTTGGCCTTGCCCTCGAAGCCGATGCCGGGAAGTTCCGGCATGACGATGTGACCTTCCCTGACCTCGAGGCTGTCGGGGAAGCCACCATAGGGCTGGAACAGATCCGGGTAGTTCTCGTTGCCGCCGAGGCCGAGGCCGGCGGCGATGGCGAGCGACATCTGGTGGCCGCCATGCGGGATGCAGCGCGCGGGGGACCAGCCGGCGGCCTTCACCACCTCCAGCGTGCGCTGGTACTCGACGAGGCCATAGGAGAGGGCGCAGTCGAACTGCAGCCAGTCGCGGTCCGGGCGCATGCCGCCGTAGCGCAGCAGGTTGCGGGCGTCCTGGTGGCTGAACAGGTTCTCGCCGGTGGCCATCGGGCCCGGGTAGAATTCGGTGAGCGTCGCCTGCAGCGCGTAGTCGAGCGGGTCGCCGGCTTCCTCGTACCAGAAGAGCGGGTAGGCGCGGAGCATTTCCGCGTAGGCGATGGCGGTCTCGAGGTCGAAGCGGCCGTTGGCGTCCACCGCCAGTTGCGCGCCGGTGCCGATTTCCTCCAGCACCGCCTCGATGCGGGCCTGGTCCTCGGCGAGCGAGGCGCCGCCGATCTTCATCTTCACGACCGTGTAGCCGCGATCAACATAGGAGCGCATCTCGGCGCGGAGCT
>JAJZRT010000958.1 GCA_021802595.1 Pseudomonadota bacterium | reverse complement strand
GTTGCCGTTCGTCCTGAGCTTGTCGAAGGACTTGTTCAGCGCTTCCCTAGGTAAAGCGTCCGCCATGGGCGGCAAAACGCCGCACCGCCGACAGCAGGTTGATCCCCAGCAGCAGGGCCGACAGCGCCAGCACGCTGCCCGCCGCGAGGGCGGCCTGTGGCCACAGTACGGCGCCGGCCAGCAGGGCGCAGGCGGCAAGATGCAGGCGGAACTGCCTGCGCAGCCAGGGCTCCGCGATCATGTCCTTCATCGTGGGGATACTGCCCGCACGCGCCTGCAGCTGCGCCTGCAGGTGAAACCAGGCGAGGAAGGGCACGATCTTGTAGAGCATTCCGCTCACCACGCTGACCGCGAAGCCGCCGATGAACAGCACGCCCAGCAGCAGCGGGTAGGTGCTGCTGTCGGCCCAGGCGGGGCGGAATTGCGCGCCCAGCCAGACCAGGATGCCGGCGATCAGGCTGGCCATGCCGAACCGCCAGAAATCGAGAGTGACGTCCGGCAGCTTCCTGCGGCGGCGTGCCTGCAGGCGCAGCGTGGCAAGAGCGAACAGCAGCACGCAGCCGGCGAGGCCGGCCTCGATGAGATGCGCGGCAAGCGGCGGCAGCGCGGGGGTGGCAGCGTGCAGCCCCAGCAGGGCGAACAGCACGGGGACCAGCCAGCGGCTGAGGCGAGGCGGGTACGGCGGGGTGATCTGGAACATCGGCACCACCTGGTAGGCGACGCCGACGACGAGCAGCAGCACCCAGCCGAGCAGGCCGAAGGCGACATGGGCGGCGATCGCCGCTGCGACGGCAGGGATCCCCCATCCACCGGCGCGCAGCAGCGCGAGGCTCACGCCGAGTATGAGGGTGGCGGCAAGGCCGGCCGCTGCGAAGCGCATCCCGCTGACGGTCGGGTTGGCCTGGGCGCGTACGAGGCTGAGGGCAGCCGCTGCGAGAAAGACGGCGAAACCGGCGCCGAGCAGGAGGCTGGCGAGGCCGAACGCGACCGGCTCGGCCGTCAGGAATCCCGCCATCAGGGCGGCGGTACCCGCGGTCAGCGACAGGTGGCTGAACCAGGCCACCCGGCGAGGCGCAGGCAGGGGCGTGCCCGCCACCACCGGCAGCATCTGCATCAGCGCGCCCAGCATCGCCATGGCGAGGAAGCCCAGCGTCAGCGCGTGGGTGAGGGCGAGCGCCGACGGGGTCCAGCGCGAGGTCAGCGATTCCGGCGCCAGCACCAGCAGGACGGCGGCCGCGAGCAGAAACAGCGGGGCGGTGAGGAAGAAGCGCAGGGGCAGCGAGAACGCTGGCGCCTGTTCGAAGGAAAGGCCGGCGGGCTGTCCCATTGGGGCGCGCTACGGGTTCGCGTCCGACTGACGGATCAGGATGACATAGCTGCCGTCGGCTTCCATCCGCGTTTCATGGCGATAGCCGCGTTCAGCGAGAATCGCGTAGAGCGGAAACGGCTCACGGTGCAGCAACATCCGGATCCGCTGGCCGGGGCCCGGCAGGGCGAGCACCTGCATGATCTTCTCCATCGGCTCGGGCGGTTCCAGCCCGCGTGCGTCGACGAGAATTTCATTGACCTGGGCGGTCATGCGAGCGTTTGCATGGAACGGATCAGGTCCTCGCGGTCGCTGCCCAGTGCCTGGTCGGACATCGGATAGAGCATGTTCTCCTCTTTCAGGTTGTGCTGCTGCATCAGCATGTTGAGCGTTTCCGACAGGCCGAGATAGCTGCCCAGATTGCCCGCCGCGACGGCGCTTGCCATGTCCTGCATCAGGCTGCGCATCTGCTCGTGTTCCATGCGCATGACCTGGGTCGGGCCGGCGCGCATGCCGGTGCGTGTTTCGAAGGCGGGGAACAGCACGTCTTCCTCCATCGCCAGATGGTGGGCCATGGCCGCCTGGAAGCGTTCGAACAGGCGGCGCGCGCTGTCCCAGTTCTTTTGCGCGGCGGCGGTTTCGGCGGATGCGAACAGATCGTCGCAGGCGCGGTGGTCGCTGCCGAGGAAATCCAGAATCGTGCTCATGCCAGGCTCCCATAAGATGATGAAAAAATATATGTTTAAGTATATCAGGACTTTCTAACCCGAAATTCTCCTTGACTGATGCACAAGATGTCGTAGTCTTGCTTTACTCGATACACAAGATGTTGTTTAAGAGGAGGGTGGAATGAATTCTGTGACCGCAGGAATACCCCGCGAAGTCATCAAGCGTGACGGGCGCCGGGCCAGGTTCGATGCCGCGAAGATTCGTTCGGCCCTCTTGCGGGCCGGGCAGGCCAGCGGCGAATTCAGCGAGGCCGAGGCGGACCTGCTCACCGCCCAGGTGGTGAAGGTGCTGATCCACAGCTTCCGCAACGCGCCGCCGGATATCGAGCGTATCCAGGACGTCGTCGAGCAGAGCCTGATCGCCGCCAACCACTTGCAGACCGCGCGTGCCTACATCGCCTACCGCGACTCGCACAAGAAGCTGCGCGAGGACCGCAAGACCGTGGTCGATGTCGAGGCCTCGATCAACGAATACCTGTCGCGCCAGGACTGGCGCGTCAACGCCAACGCCAACCAGGGCTACAGCCTGGGCGGCCTCATCCTCAACGTCTCCGGCAAGGTGGTGGCCAACTACTGGCTCAACCACGTCTACCCGCCCGAGCTCGGCTGCGCGCACCGCGACGGCTCGCTGCACATCCACGACCTCGACATGCTCGCCGGCTACTGCGCCGGCTGGTCGCTGAGGACGCTCC
>JAJZRT010000957.1 GCA_021802595.1 Pseudomonadota bacterium | reverse complement strand
TGGCGGCGCAAGCAGCTGGCCCGCCAGGCCTGAGGGGCAGGCCCCGGCGCGCTGCCCGCGGCGGCCCGTGTCGTTCGCGCCGCGCGCATGGCAGGTCTGCGCACCATGGTCAATGCGTCCATGCGTCGGCGTGGCGCACCAGTTCGACCTCGATGCGCTGCAACACGTGCGTCTGCCAGTGTCCGGTGGCTTGCGCGACCAGCACCATGCCCACGAACACGATGGTGATCGCCGCCGCGGTCGTCGCCGGGCCTGCCACGCGTCCTCGCCAGCGCAGCGCGGGATCGACCGCGTTGCGCGGTGCCGCGGCGAATTGCAGACCACGCTCGACCGGGCACGACGCCACGCAGCGCATGCAGGCGATGCACTCGGGCGAGCGCACTTGCGGCAGTCGGTCGACGGCCAGGCCCGACGGGCACGCGCGAGCGCACTTGCCGCAATCGATGCAGCGTTGCGCGTCGCGGCGTACTTTCAGCGGGCTGAGCAGCGAGACGATTCCCATCAGCGCGCCGTAGGGGCACAGGTAGCGGCACCAGAAATTCTGCACCACCATCGAAAGCACGACCAGCGCGGCGAGGGTTTCGATCACCGGCAGTCCGGCTTCGCGGAAGAAGTCGAGCAGTTTGACGTCTGCCACGAGGCCGAACGGCGTGTGCATGAAGGCCCGGATCCCGGCTGCCGACAGGGCGCCGACGCTGAACACGAAAAACCCGAGCACCAGGTACTTGGTGCCGCGCAAGGGAATATCGATCCAGGGCGCAAGCCGGAACGTGCGCCCGAACAGTCGGGTTCCCGCGCGCCACAGCCACTCGGACACGGTGCCGATCGGGCAGAGCCAGGAGCAGAACGCGCGTTTGAACAGCAGGCTGATCAGGACGAAGGCCATGAACAGGAACATGGCCGCGGGATGGATCGCCGGCACGCGCCCGGTGGCGACGAAATACGCGGTGTTCATCAGGCCGACGATGGGCAGCCAGCCCTCGATTCCAGGCGGGCGAGACACCTGGATGCCATGGCCGCCGTGCTCGAGATAACGCACCCAGAGGTAGAACTGTGTACCCAGGTAGACGTTCAGGGCCATGAAAATCATCTGGGCCGCGTGCCGGAATCTCTGTGAATATTCCCTGGTGGTGCGGCGATTGATTTTCTTCTTCGTAACCAAGCTGGCATTGCGCGGTGGCCTTGAAACGACGATGACCGACTCGGGCACGTCGGGCGCGCCGCATTTCCGATGTGCGCTATGCGGGTTTTCAGGCATGGTCTTCCGATGATTTTCAGGCTTCGACGAGACGCGGTGCGCGGTGACGTTGCAGTGCGCGAAAAAGTAAACGAAATACCACTTTAGGCGCGCGACGCAAGCCCGGGTTTGACATGGAACAACTTTGTCCGTGACCGAGTCTCCGGGATGCGGATCCGACGCGCCGATCGCCCGGCCGACGTGTTCGAGCCAGGTGGCATCGATGATGCTTGTCGATGCTCATGCAAATTTTGCATGACATCATCCAAAAATTGCATTGGCGTTGCGATGGCGGCGCTCATATATTGCGCGTCGGCCCTTGTGGCGCGCCGTTCGAATACATTTTGACGGCCCGCGCAATGCGCATCGTGCAGCGGGCAGAGGGACCGAATGTAGGGCGGGCGGGTTTTGCCGGATGGTCGCTTGAATCGACCTGTGGCGTATTACAAAATATCATGCAATGAAAAACATCCAGATGGAATCGAATGCCCCCGGGCTGTCGTATGTCGACCCTGAACCCAGCAGTCCCTGGCGGACGTACCTGGCGCAGGTCGACCGGGTGCTTCCGTACCTGGGCGAGCTGGCGCGCTGGGGCGAGACGCTCAAGCGACCGAAGCGCGCGCTGATCGTCGACGTGCCGATCGAGATGGACGACGGCACGGTGCGGCATTTCGAGGGTTTCCGGGTGCAGCACAATCTGTCGCGCGGCCCCGGCAAGGGCGGGGTGCGCTTTCACCCGCAGGTCACGCTCGAGGAGGTGATGGCGCTGTCGGCGTGGATGACGGTGAAGAACGCCGCGGTTGGGTTGCCGTACGGCGGCGCCAAGGGCGGAATCCGGGTCGATCCGGCGCAGCTGTCGCGCAAGGAGCTCGAGCGCATGACTCGGCGCTACACGAGCGAGATCGGAATCATCATCGGTCCGCAGCAGGACATTCCGGCACCGGACGTCAACACCAATCCGCAGATCATGGCGTGGATGATGGACACGTATTCGATGAACATCGGCGGCACGGCGACCGGGGTGGTGACCGGCAAGCCGGTGCAGCTGGGCGGCTCGCTGGGGCGCGTGAAAGCCACCGGGCGCGGGGTGTTCGTCACCGGGCGCGAGGCGGCGCGGCGCATCGGACTGGATCTGGCCGGCGCGCGGGTTGCGGTGCAGGGCTTCGGCAACGTCGGCGCGACGGCGGCCGAGCTGTTCGCCGCGGCCGGGGCGAAGGTGGTTGCGGTGCAGGACCACACCGGCGCGGTGGCGCACGAAGGCGGCCTGGACGTGGCTGCGCTGCAGCAGCACGTGCACGCGCACGGCGGGGTCGGCGGCTTCGGCGAGGCGATCGACGCCGAGGCGTTCTGGCAGGTGCCTTGCGATGTGCTGATTCCGGCGGCGCTGGAAGGACAGCTGACCGAGGCGCGGGCGCGGACGACGACTGCGCGGCTGGTGCTCGAGGGGGCCAACGGGCCGACCTTGCCGGCGGCCGACGACGTGCTGGCCGAC
>JAJZRT010000956.1 GCA_021802595.1 Pseudomonadota bacterium | reverse complement strand
GATCTGGACGCTATCCCCATCGACGATGCGCCAAGGGAGTTGCTGCCCGTCGTCGGCGCACTCAACGACCTGCTCTCCAGAGTGAGGGCGGGACAGACCGAGCAACGCCGCTTCACCGCCGACGCCGCGCACCAGATCAAGACTCCGCTGGCCGTGCTGACGGCTGAAATCGACCTGGCGCTCTCGGACACGACCTGTCCATGCGCCCGGCCTACCCTGGGCCGTCTGCAGAAAGCCGCTTCCCGGCTCGCCCATCTGGTGAGTCAACTGCTGGCCCTGGCGCACTCGGAAGCGAATGAAGGCAAAAAGCACATGCTGTTCGACCTGTCCGAACTTGCCCGGGAAGTGACCGGCGAGTTTGTCGCGGCCGCGGCAAGCCGGCGAATCGATCTCGGCTTTGAAGAGGAAGGGCCCGCGATCCCGGTACGGGGCAACGTCATCCTGATCAAGGAAGCCATGAAGAACCTGGTGGACAATGCGCTCAAGTTCACGCCGGAAGGCGGCACGGTCACCACGTCCGTCCGGGCCTCCCCGCCGGCGTTCGCCGTGGCCGACAGCGGCCCGGGCATCCCCGAAGCGGAACTGCCCCTCATTTTCCGGCGTTTCCACCGCGCGCCCGACAGCAGCACGACCGAAGGCAGCGGCCTGGGACTGGCCATCGTTCAGGAGGTGGCCCGCAAGCATGGCGCGGTCGTCACGGCAGGCAAAAGCGAACTGGGCGGCGCGCTGTTCGAGTTCATCTTCGCGGGCGATGCTGTAAGCCAATCGTAATCCGGGGCCCGGATACTGCGCCCGACTTCCCGATAGCGCGCAACCGACGCGCGCCTTGCCTGTGAAATTCCGCCCCGCTTTATCCTCGCCGCGCCCCACCCTGCTGTATATCCTGGCCTACTGCCTCGTCTGGTGGGGCATTTTCGCCTTCTCCCGGCATTATCTGGACGGCGCCGACATGGTGGAAAACTACGCCTGGGGCATGGAATGGCAGTGGGGCACCAACAAACATCCCCCGCTGTTCGGCTGGATCACGGCGGCCTGGTTCAAACTGTTCCCGGTCAGCGACAGCGCTTATTACCTGCTCAATCAGGTCAACCTGGCGATCGCGCTGGGACTGCTGGCGCTGGCGATGAGGCGCCTCCTGAGTTGGGAGAAAACCCTGATTGCCATCGTGCTGACCACCCTGGTCAGCCATTTCGGACCCGACAGCGGCTTCAAATACAACGCCAACACCGCCCAGCTGCCCTTTGTCGCCGGCTTCCTCTGGAGCCTGCTGCATGCGATCGAGCAGGCACGCACCCGCTGGTTCATCCTCGCGGGGGTATTTGCCGCCGCCGCCCTGCTCACCAAGTACTATGCGCTAGTGCTGTTCGCCGCCATCGGGCTGGCCGTGCTGATCAACCTGCGTCCGCCCCTGATGCTCCTGCTCAAAGGCACCCTCGTCGCCGGCGCGACCGCACTGCTGCTGGTCACGCCGCACATCGCCTGGTCGATCCAGCATGGCTGGCCCAGCCTGCACTACATGCATGCCGCGCATGAAACCCCAGGCGAGACGGGCGGGCTCAAGGCCTACGTCGTGGCGCTGGCGGGCACCGCGGGGTTTAGTGCTCTCTCCCTGCTGGCCTGGGGCGGAAGCCTCGTCCGGCTTCCCCGTGCCCGAACCGTCGCGGCAAGCGGGCCGCCCCGGCTGGGCCTGGGCATCCTTGTCCTGAGCATCGCGTTGACCGTCCTGGCCTCGTTCGTGCAGCAGGTCAGTCCGGTCTCGTCCTGGCTGATCCCGGCCCTGCTGTTCCTGGGCTGGGCGCTGGTCGATCTCACGCCGACCCGCCTCGACAGCGGAGCGCTCGCACGGCGCGTGTACGGAATCGGGCTGGCCTATCTCCTGGTTGCGGTCGTGGCCGCCGCGCTCTGGGAAAGACAGTATCGCGCCTATCCCGCGCGGCCTGCCTGGGCACTTCCACAAAGCATTGCCGAGGATGTGACACGCCTCTATCGGGATGCCTACGGCCATCCCATCGAATACGCTGCCGGAACCTTTCCCCTGCCCTACATCCTGAGCTTCTATTCGCCCGACCATCCGCACGGCCTGTACGGGTTTGATCTCGGCGGGTCGGATCTGGCCGGCTCCCCATGGATCGACGGCCGGGCGTTGAAGTCGGGAAACAAGGTGGCGGTATGCGGCACCCTGAGTTTCGGCAAGTCCGACGATCTCGCCTGTCCCGCGGCCCAGGCCTTGTTTGGCCCCCCGGACCAGACGCGGCAACTGGTCTACCCGGTGTACGACCCGAAGACCAAACAGCGGGGGCTGCAGCGCTATACGGTGCTGATGTGGAAACCACGCGGCTCGCCTTGAACACAAGACTTGAGCGACCCGGCCCTGGGCACGCTTTGACACCGGCTCAAGTAGAATGGGGCGTTCGCCTCCCATCCGCCCTGCAACGTGCCCGCCCCGCTCTCCCCCGCCAACCACGACCGCGACAACGCAGGGATGACGTATGTCTATCCCGTGGTCTCACGCCGCGCGGGCGGCGTGTCGGTGGGCGTGAACCTCAATCCCAACAACGCCTGCAACTGGGCGTGCGTGTATTGCCAGGTGCCGGGGCTGACGCGCGGCACAGCGCCGGACATCGATCTGGCGCAACTGGAAACCGAACTGCGCACCCTGCTCACTGACATCCTGCACGGCGACTTCATGCAGACGCGCGTGCCCGAGGGTGCGCGACGGCTGAACGACAT
>JAJZRT010000955.1 GCA_021802595.1 Pseudomonadota bacterium | reverse complement strand
CTGTCCGACCAAGGCCGGACCGATTGCACGGTCTGTTCGCTGTAGGGCATGGCGCGCTCCGTTGAATATTCTCGTTCGACGCGGACCGACGCACGCAGTTCCAGGCCGGTTGATCAGCCCTTGATGCAGACCAGCGGCCTCAGCTTCGCGACCTTGCGCGCCAGCCCGGCGCGGTCGGCCGCGCCAACCACGGCGCTGACGTCCTTGTAGGCCCCCGGCGCCTCTTCCGCCACGCCGCGCAACGAAGGGCTGCGAATCAGCACGCCCTGCCCCGCCAGTTCATCGACCAGCGCGCGACCCTGCCACTGGCGGGTCGCCTGGTGGCGACTCATGGCGCGCCCGGCGCCGTGGCAGGCCGAGGCGAAGGCGCGCGTCATGCCGATCTCGGTGCCGACCAGGATGTAGGACGCGGTACCCATGCTGCCGCCGATCAGCACCGGCTGACCGACGTCGCGCAACTCACCGGGCAGTGCCGGGTGGCCAGGCCCGAACGCGCGCGTCGCACCCTTGCGGTGCACATACAGCTGCCGGCTGCGCCCGTCGGTCGTGTGCGGTTCCAGCTTGCAGGTGTTGTGGGAGACATCGTAGATCAGCGTGAGGCGCGTGCCCGGAAAGACGTCGGCGAACACCTCGCGGACGAGATGGGTGATGACCTGGCGGTTGGCGAGCGCGCAGTTGATCGCTGCGCGCATGGCGCCAAGGTAGGCCTGGCCGAGCGGCGATTTGATCGGCGCACAGGCGAGCTCGCGATCGGGCAGGTCGATGCCGTAGCCGGGCGCGGCGATCACCATCTCGCGCAGGAATTCGGTGCCGATCTGGTGCCCGAGGCCGCGCGAACCGCAGTGGATGCTGACCACCACCTCGCCCCGGCGCAGGCGGAAGCGATCGGCTGTTTTCTCGTCGAAAATCTCGACGATTTCCTGCAGTTCGAGGTAATGGTTGCCCGAACCCAGCGTGCCGACTTCCTCGCGCTGGCGGCGCTTGGCCTGCACGGACACCTTGTCCGGCTCGGCACCCGCCATGCAGCCGTGCTCCTCGATACGCTCGAGGTCGGTTGCGTGGCCGTAGCCGCGCTCGACCGCCCAGCGCGCGCCGCCGCGCAGCATCGCGTCCATCTCGTGCGCATTCAGACGCAATTCGCCGGTGCTGCCGACCCCGGCGGGGATGCGGGCGAACAGGCGGTCGGCGAGGCGCGACTTGAGCGGCGCGACATCGGCTGCCGCCAGGCCGGTGTGCAGGGTACGCACACCGCAGGAGATGTCGAAGCCGACCCCGCCCGCTGACACCACCCCGCCTTCCTCGGCGTCGAACGCCGCCACCCCGCCGATCGGAAAACCATAACCCCAGTGCGCGTCGGGCATGGCGTAAGCGGCCTGCACGATCCCGGGCAGGGTGGCGACGTTGGTGAGCTGCTCGAAGACCTTGTCATCCATTCCGCGGATCAGTCCGGCATCGCCGAAAATCACGGCCGGCACACGCATCCTGCCGAACGGCGCGACCTGCCATTCGATCTCCGACACCTGACTGAAGCGGGCGAGATCCATCTCGTCTCCTTACACGTCGACCACGCACTGGGCCCGCCACAGGCCCGCCTCGTTACTCCCGACTTTCAGTTCAGTATAGGTGGCACCCTTGATCTCGACCGCCGGCTGATGCCTTGCTGAATCGACGGGTTCGCCCCAGGCGGTGGCCTGCAGGCGGCGACCATCGAGTCTGACCTCGAAGCGTCCGAACAGCAGGCTGCGCGCCGCCATTTCGAGGATCAGCGCGTTGAGCCAGTCGACCAGCAGCAGTTCGTCGTCCGGCGCCTCGCAAACGATCTCGACCGCCTGCGAAGTCATCACCCCGGCAGGATCGGTCACCACCGCGATCATCGCCAGTGCCGCCTGCTCGAATGCGGCCGCTCGCGTCGGGCCGATGCCGCGCACCCCCATGTCGGCCTGGTGCGGAAAGTGCTCCCAGTATGCATGCGCCTCACCACGCAGCGCCGAGACTGCCTCGGTACGCGCCTGGAAAATCGCCTCGCGGATGCGCGCCGGCTCGACGCGCTTCGCCACCGCGCCGGCATCGACCGCCTGCGCGGCACGCAACGCGCAGCGCAGATGATCGGGGGCGGGAAAGGGTTTGTCCTCGTAACCCGGACGGCCACGAAAATCGCACTCGCAGGCGCGCAGGAAATCCTCGAAGCGTTCGGGACGGCGGAAGGCGTCGACGCGTTCGAAAAGCTCGATGATCGTGCCCGGCCGCAGTTCCAGCGCACGGTGCACGAGACCGTGCTCACGCGCCACCGCGATGGCGAGATCACGGCAGTCGACCGGCACGCGGACGCGTTCGCTCAATGCACGCACCAGTTCGACGCTGCGGGCCTCGTGGCCATGATGCCTCGGCCACAGCTCGGGTGGCGTCACGCCTTTGCCGAGATCGTGGGTCAGCGCCGCGAAACGCACCGGCAGGCTCAGGCCCTGGCGCGCCGCCCAGTCGACGACAAGCAGGACATGCTCGCCGGTATCGACCTCGGGGTGGTGCTCGGGCGGCTGCGGCACGCCGAACAGACGGTCGATCTCGGGGAACAGCCGCGCCAGCGCGCCGCAGTCGCGCAGCACCTGGAACATGCGCGAGGGCTGCGCCTCCATCAGGCCGCGCGCGACTTCCTGCCACACGCGCTCCGGCACCAGCGCGTCGATTTCGCCCTTGTCCACGATCTGCCGCATCAGCGCGCCGGTCTCCGGCG
>JAJZRT010000954.1 GCA_021802595.1 Pseudomonadota bacterium | reverse complement strand
CTGCGCGCGGCCTCCAGCGCCTCGAACCCCGGCTGCCAGGAGTAGGCCAGTTGTCCTGCGATGCGCGCGCGGGCCAGCCGGGCCGTGTCGTCCGCGTGCGTCGCCGGCCTGGCGGCCGGACGGGCGGGCGCGCGTTCGAGCGCGGCGATTCGCAACGCCAGGCCGGCCTCGGTGGCGCGTGCCGTCTGCAGGCTCATCCAGGACCCGATCAGGGCGATGATGCCGGTCAGCGCCAGCAGGATGGCCGGCATGGCGGGACGCGACGGTCGTGCATGGAAATCGAAATCGAGCCGTGCCATCGTCATATCCCTGCCAGGGCCTGTGCGCCGCGGGCGGCGGTGTCGTGCGGCAACATCTGCCAGTCTCCAGCAGACGGTTTCGGGACCGGGCCGGTGCCCACGGCCTGGACCCAGACCGCGGGCGGCAGGGCGGGCACGGTCAATCCGGCTTCGCGTTCGATCAGCTCGGGCAGCGTGGCTATCCAGTCGGCGTCGATCGGCTGGCCGGCAAGGTGGTGCCAGGTCCCGTTCGTGCCGCCGAACAGGCTCAGCCAGCCCGGTTCGGCCAGCGCCCACCAGCCGGCGAACTTCCCGGGCAATCGCCGTGCTGCCAGGCTGGCGAGCGGGCGGATCGTCACATTGCGAAATCCATGGCGCGCCAGCAGCGCATCCAGCTGTTGCACGAACGCCGCCTCCACGGCCGCGCCGACCAGGCCCACATGCGGCGGCTGGCTGATGACCTGGACGGTCCATTGATCGGCCAGGTCGCCGTAGATCTCGCGCAGGCTGGCGTTGACCAGCGCACGTTCCTCTGCCTGCGGAAGCACCTTGCCGGGCGGCGGCGTCAGCACATGGCGCACGAAATGCTGCGACAGCACCACCTCGACCCTGCGGTCGCGCCAGGCCGGGTCGGCGAGCGCTTCGTCCAGCAGCGGCAGCAGACCGGCCGGGCTGCGTTCGTCCGTTGCGAGCAGGCGGCTGGCGGGTGTGCCGCGGGTGCGAAGCAGGGCGACTTCGCCGGGGGCGAGCGCGATGCGCAGGGAATCAGCCGACCAGCGTGACACGATTGATCTCCTCCAGAGTGGTGTCGCCTGTTTTCACCAGCGCCAGGGCGGCATCGCGCAGGCTGCGGGTGCCGCCGCGTGCGGCGGCTTCCTTGATCTGGCCGATCGGTGCGCGCGCGACGATCAGTTCACGCAGTTCGTCGGTGAGCACCAGGATCTCGGCGACCGCGCGGCGTCCCTTGTAGCCGCTGCCGCGGCAATGGCCGCAGCCGGTGCCCTGGCGGAATTCGAAATCGCGGGTCTTGTCCAGCGTCAGCCCTGACAGTTCCAGCAGGTCGTCGGTGGGCACGGCTGGCGCGGCACAATGCGGGCAATTCACCCGCAGCAGGCGCTGCGCCACGATGCCATTGAGTGCCGAGACGAAGCTGTAGGGATCGACGCCCATGTGGATGAAGCGCCCGATGACGTCGAACACGTTGTTGGCGTGCACGGTGGTGAACACCAGGTGGCCGGTCAGCGCCGACTGCACCGCGATCTGCGCGGTGTCGGCGTCGCGGATCTCGCCGACCATGATCTTGTCGGGGTCGTGGCGCAGGATCGAGCGCAGGCCGCGTGCGAAGGTCAGTCCCTTCTTCTCGTTGACCGGAATCTGCAGCACGCCGGGCAGCTGGTATTCGACCGGATCTTCGATGGTGATGATCTTGTCGCGGCCGTGGTTGATTTCAGAGATGGCCGCATACAGCGTGGTGGTTTTGCCCGAGCCGGTCGGCCCGGTCACCAGCAGCATGCCGTAGGGCTCGGCCGCCAGCTTGCGGACGCGCGCCAGCGTCGCTCCGGCGTAGCCCAGGCCTTCCAGCGTCAGGCCGGCGAGTTCTTCCGACAGCGCCTGCCGGTCGAGGATCCGCAGCACCGCGTCCTCGCCGAACACGCTCGGCATGATCGACACCCGCACGTCGACCTCGCGCCCCTGCATCGCCACCTTGAAGCGGCCGTCCTGCGGCACCCGCCGCTCGGCGATGTCGAGCTCGGACATCACCTTGATCCGCGAGATCGCCTGCTCGGCCACTTCCGTCCCCTGCGCGTGGGCGATGTGCGAGAGCACGCCGTCGATGCGGTATTTCACTGCCAGTCCGCGCGCGTCGGTTTCCAGATGGATGTCGGAGGCGCCGGCCTTCAGCGCGTCGTAGAGCGTAGAGCGCACCAGCCGCACCACCGGACTGGCGTCCTCGGCGATGCTGGCGAACGACAGGGCCTCGGCGCCGGAGTCGCGGGTCGCCTGCGCCCCGCTGCCGCCGACCCCTTCCATCGCGCGCAGGCCTTCCTCGTGGCGCGCCAGCAGCGCCGTCAGATCGGCGGGATGTGCGAGGCCGGTCTTGAACGGCTCTCCGAGGACGTGCCCGGCATAGGCCCGGCTCGCGCTGTCCCAGGGATCGGTCAGCAGCAGCCACAGTTGCGCCTCGGCGTCGCGCGCCACCAGGCAATGCCGCCGCGCGGCTTCGCTGAACCCCATCCGGTCGAAGTCGACGGTCAGCCCATTCAATGCGGCCATGTCGAAGGCGGGCTGGCGGCAGTGGGCCGCCAGCAGGTGCAGCGTGGCATCGGCATCGAGGCCGAACTGTTCCTGCAGCTGCAGCATGACGGCCTGGCCGGCGGTAGTGGCCGCCTGGCGCAGGCTGGCCAGGGTGTCGGAGGTGAGGGCAGGGGTCGGCGCGTTCACTGGATCGATCCCG
>JAJZRT010000953.1 GCA_021802595.1 Pseudomonadota bacterium | reverse complement strand
ACGCTCCACCATCTCGTGGGGCGAGGCGCAGCTGCAGAACCATTACCGCCCCACCATCGAACCCTCGCAGCTGGTTCGCCAGCTGCTCGGCAATGCCCGCCTGCACACCGGCTCGCGGGTCGTCACCCTGCAGCCGCGCACGCTCATTCTGGAAAACGGCGAGGCCCGCGGCGATTACGACTGCGTGATCTGCAGCGTGCCCACGCCGCAGGCCATTCCCATGCTCGATGCGCTGCCGCTGCTGCGCGAACGTCTGGGCGCGGTGCACTACCGTCCGATCTGGTCGTTCCTGATGCGCTGGGACGGGGGACCCGCGGCCGACGTCATCAAGTTCGACGACCATCTGCTGAATCTGGCCGTGCGCCAGACCTCCGACGGCCCCGGCCTGTGGGCGGTGCACAGCAGCCACGAGTTCGCCGAAACCTATCTCGAGGCCTCCGAGATGGAAGCCAGCAACCGCGCGGCCTCGGCGCTGATGGGCCTGCTGGGGCTGCCGTGGCCGGTCGAGATCGAGGCCTCGCACCTGTGGCGTCATGCACGTCCCGACACGACAGTCGGCGGCTTCTGGGTCAGCGACCGGGAAAACCGGGTCGCGCTGATCGGCGACGGCATCGCCGGCGTCGGCGTCGAACGTGCGTGGGAAAGCGGCGTGCGCCTGGCGCAGGCCCTGGTTCAGGCGCGCGAAGAACTCCTGATCTGACGGGGCCGGCCGAAGCACCTGGTCAGTCCCCGGGCCGCCGCCCCGGCACCCGCAACGCATCCATTTCTTCCAGCAGCTCGGCCACCAGCGCGGCGAGCTCCGGTACTGCATCGAAATCGCGTTCCAGTTGCCGCATGCGCCGGGCGCGCAGCAGGCTCGCGCCGGAAAACCGCCAGGTGTCCGCTACGCTCTCGGCATGCGGGAAAAGCCCTTTCTCGATATGGCGGATGAGCCACGCCGGTTCCACGCTGCAGGCAGCGGCGATCTGTTCCAGGGTCAGCCAGGAGTCTTCCATCATGCAGCCGATGAGGAGGTCGTCGTCACGCATCGTCAGGCCCCTTCCTGCGCGCGCGGGTCGAATGCCAGCTCGCGCGCCATGGTTTCATGCAGTTCGCGTGAGGACCCTTGCTGGAACCATCAGGTTGCGGAGGGGAAAATTCCGGGGACGAGCCCCGCGTCTCGTGCGGCGAGCGCAGTCGTGAAACCCGGGGGCGACAGCAAAATCAGGATTCGGCGAAGACGAAACGATTGCGGCCGTCGGCCTTTCCTTCGTACAGCGCCAGGTCGGCCCGCTTGATGATGCTCGCCAGATCATCGTCGCCGCTGGCCCGCGCCAGTCCGAGCGTGACGGTCAGCCGCAGGGCCTGGTCGCCGTCGATCGGCACCGGGGTGGTGCCCACGATGGCGAGGACGCGGCGTGCGGACTGCCGGGCCTCGGTGGCCGACTTGCATTTCATCAGCCAGAGGAATTTTTCCCCGCCATAACGATACAGGGGCTCGTTGCCGCGCAGGCTTTGCTTCAGGGTGCAGGCCAGGTGGCGCAGCGCCACGTCGCCCGCGGGATGCCCATAGGTATCGTTGACTTTCTTGAAATGGTCCACGTCGATCAGGACGGCATACAGCAGCGTGCGATTGCGCTGGGCTTCTTTCTGGCAGAGCAGGAAATCCTTCTCGATGCCGTAGTGCAGCGGCAGACCGGTCAGCGGGTCATTGCGCACTTCCTGGGAGAGAATCAGCGTCTTGAAGCGGGCCAGCAGGCCGAGCAGTTCGGATTGCGATTGCTCGAAGGCGTCGAGATCGGCCTCGCGCCCCCTCGTGCCGGCCATGATGTCGCGGCAGATCGAGCGGATGGCGTCGTGCATCGTTCGATGGACAACGTCCACGCGCTCCGCAGAGGCGGTGTCCAGCATCCCAAGCTGGTCGCGGTGCGTCATGAACCAGCCGCCGAAACGGCACAGGGTGTGCGCCTGGAGATCGAGCACGTCCTCGCCGGGAGTCGAGCGCAGGACTGCGCAGCGCACGATCCGGCGCGTCCAGTTCATGTGCGCCTCGACGGCAGCGTCGAGTTCGGCAATGAGGGTGTCGGTTTCTGCTGGCAGGTCAGGCATGGAGGCTCCCTAACCCGTTGTTAAACGGACAGCATGCGTTCGGTCTTGATGGTACGCCGATGCGATCGGCGAAACGAGGCCCGGTGCGGCGGGCCTATACCTCGCGCACTACGCGAAAGCCAAGATTGAGGTCCAGCTCGTTCTCCAGCCTGCGGCGGCGGGCGGCGGCGCGGCAGTCTTCGGGGCCGTCGAACCACGATCCCCCCTTGGTGACGACGGCCAGCGGCCGGCCGGGCAGGGGGCGCTCGGGCTGGCTGGCATGGTCGCGGGTCCAGGGGCTGGCGGTGAATTCCCATACGTTTCCCGGCATGTCGTGCAGGCCCCAGCGGTTGGGCTGCAGCTTGCCGACTTCCATCGCGCCGCAGCGGACGAAGCAGCGCGACAGCAGGCGCGGCCGCCGGGGACGGGTGGCGTCGAATCCCTGGCTGGCGTTGTACAGGGCGTCCGCCGGGGTGATGCGGTCGCCCTGCGGATAGGCGCTCGCGGCGCCGGCACGGCAGGCGTATTCCCATTCCAGTTCGGTAGGCAGCCGGTAGCGCTGCCCGGTCTCGCGCGACAGCCAGGCGCAGTAATCGCGTGCCTCGGTCTGCCGCACATTGATGGCCGGCTTGCGGCCAGACAGCCAGACCAGCTCCGGCCGGATCG
>JAJZRT010000952.1 GCA_021802595.1 Pseudomonadota bacterium | reverse complement strand
GAGATGTTCCATGATGGCGAAGCACAGCTCGCGGCAGCCCTCGCCGGTGAGCGCCGAGATCGCGAACCACCTGCCTTTCCAGCGATAGGACTTGATGAAGCGCTGCAGCGCCTGCTCGCGCTCGCCCTCCTGCAGCATGTCGGTCTTGTTCAGCACCAGCCAGCGCGGCTTGTCGTACAGCGTCTGATCGTATTTCTTCAGTTCGTTGACGATGGCGCGCGCTTCCTTGACCGGATCGGCGCTGTCGTCGAGCGGCGCGATATCGACCAGGTGCAGCAGCAGCCGCGTGCGCGCCAGGTGGCGCAGGAACTGGTGGCCCAATCCGGCGCCCTCGGCGGCGCCCTCGATCAGGCCGGGGATATCGGCGACGACGAAGCTCTTGTCCTCGACCACGCGCACCACGCCGAGGTTGGGGTGCAGCGTGGTGAAAGGGTAGTCGGCGACCTTGGGGCGGGCGGCCGAAACGGCGCGGATGAATGTCGATTTACCGGCGTTGGGCATGCCAAGGAGGCCGACGTCGGCGAGCAGCTTCAGTTCCAGGCGCAGTTCGCGCGATTCGCCCGGTTCGCCCAGCGTGCACTGGCGCGGCGCGCGGTTGGTGCTGGTCTTGAAATGCAGATTGCCCAGGCCGCCTTTCCCGCCGCGGGCGATCAGCGCTTTTTGCTCGTGCGCCGCCAGGTCGGCGATCAGCTCGCCCGACTCGGCGTCGGTGATGACCGTGCCCACGGGAACGCGCAGCACGATGTCCCCGGCGCCTTTGCCATACTGATCGGCGCCGCGCCCGTTTTCGCCGCCCTTGGCGCGGTGGATGCGCGCGTAGCGGTAGTCGATCAGGGTGTTGATATTGCGATTGGCCACTGCGTAAATGCTGCCGCCGTGGCCGCCATCGCCGCCGTCAGGACCGCCGCGGGGAACAAATTTCTCGCGCCGGAAATGGGCGACCCCGTCCCCGCCCTTGCCGGCGTGCACCTCGATCCTGGCTTCGTCGATGAATTTCATGGTCGGATTAAGATAAAACCGGCGGGGAAAATAAAAAAGCCCTACCGCGTGGATAGGGCTTTTCTAGGAGCCTGCCGGTTTTCAGGCCGGCACCACGCTTACCGTCTTCTTGCTCATCGGACCTTTGACCCCGAATAATACTTTGCCGGCCACCTTGGCGTACAGGGTGTGGTCCTTGCCCATGCCGACGTTCTCGCCGGCGTGCACCTGGGTGCCGCGCTGGCGAATAATGATGCTGCCGGCGGAAATCAACTGGTCGCCGTAGCTTTTCACGCCGAGGCGCTTGGAATTCGAATCGCGGCCGTTTCTGGAGCTGCCGCCTGCTTTTTTATGTGCCATATCGTGCCTTTCCCGTTAACCCGTTGCGCTTACTGTGTAATACCGGTGATTTCGATTTCGGTGTAATTCTGGCGATGCCCCTGGTGCTTCTGATAGTGCTTGCGCCGGCGCAGCTTGAATATGCGCACCTTGTCGTGGCGACCCTGGGCGAGAACCTTCGCCTGCACGGTAGCACCGGTGACCAGCGGCCTGCCCATCTTGAGGTTGTCGCCGTCGGCGACCAACAGCACCTGGTCGAGCACGATTTCAGCCCCGACCTCAGCCGGCAACTGTTCTATTTTCAATTTTTCGCCGGCTGCGACCCGGTATTGCTTGCCGCCGGTTTTGATGACCGCGTACATGTTGAGAGACTCCAAATAGACAAAATTGCAGTAAAACTAAGGAACCCGAGATGATACAGCAATTTAGCTTTGGGCGTCAAAAGCTTTATGCTATGATTTCGACCCTGCCAAACGCGTATTTCAGGCCCAGTTTCCTGCCCTTTTTACCGTGCTAACGCCCATTCAAACCCTTATCGCCGCCGATATGCGCGCGGTGGATGCGATGATCCGCCGCCGGCTCGAGTCCGACGTGGTGCTGATCCGCCAGGTCGCCGAGTACATCATCGCCAGCGGCGGCAAGCGCCTGCGCCCGGCCATGCTGCTCCTTGCCTCGGGCGCGACGGGTTATGCGGGCGGCCACCAGCATGAGCTCGCGGCCGTGGTCGAATTCATCCATACCGCCACGCTGCTGCACGACGATGTGGTCGATGAATCCGGATTGCGCCGGGGGCGCAAGACGGCCAACGCCGAATTCGGCAATGCCGCCAGCGTGCTGGTGGGCGATTTCCTGTATTCGCGCGCGTTCCAGATGATGCTTGCGGTCGACGACATGCGCGTCATGGCAGTGCTGGCCGACGCCACCAACACCATCGCCGAAGGCGAGGTGCTGCAGCTCCTGAACGTGCACAACGCCGATACCGACGAACGGCGCTATCTCGAAGTGGTTCGGCGCAAGACCGCCAAGCTGTTCGAGGCTGCCACCCGCCTCGGCGCGATACTCGGCCGGGCCGCGCCGGAGGTCGAAGAAGGCCTGGCGCAGTACGGCATGCACGCGGGAACCGCGTTCCAGTTGATCGACGACGTGCTCGACTATTCCGGCGACCTGAACGAAACTGGCAAGAACCTGGGCGACGATCTCAACGAGGGCAAGCCGACGCTGCCCCTGATTTATGTCATGCGCAAGGGTACGCCCGCGCAGGCGCAAACGGTGCGGCACGCCATCGAGCAGGGCGGGCGGGACGATTTCGCCGCGGTGCTGGAGGCGATAACCAAAACCGGGGCGCTGGACTATGCGCGCGAGCAGGCCAGGCAGGAAGCCGCGACAGCCTGTTCCGCCATCGGGTGCCTGCCGAATT
>JAJZRT010000951.1 GCA_021802595.1 Pseudomonadota bacterium | reverse complement strand
GAACTCGGTGAACCACCAGTCGTTGGCGCCGTAGCCGAAGCCGAGGCTGGCGGCGGAATCGCGCGGCGAGCTGTCGGCGGTGCCGAACTTGAAGTCGATCTCCTTCTCGCCTTTTTCCACGGCGGGCGTATAGACGTAGTCGGCGGGGCCGGCGTGAGCGGCTTGCAGGCAAAGCATGCCCATCGCAGCCATCAGCGCTGCCTTCGATTTCATGGTGTTTCCTTTCAGGTTGTCTGGGGAGAGCGGGGGCGACTCCAGCGCATCCCGGCGAGGATGACGAGGAAGGTCAGTGTGTAGAACAGTACCTGCATGCCGCTGGGGCGCGCCTCATAGCCGGCGAAGAGGTGCAGCAGGTTGCCCACGAACGAATCCATCGGCAGCAGGGACGACGAGTCCCAGAGGGGGCTGGCGAGCGGGCGGAGGAAGTCGCCCTGGATCAGCAGGCGCGCCATCTGCCCGGCCATCCCGGCCGCCAGCAGGAGAATCAGGGCGCTGGTGACGGTGAAGAAATGACGCAGCGGAATACGCGCAAGCCCGGAGTACAGCGCCCATCCGGCACCGATGCCGGCTGCCAGGCCCAGCAGTCCGCCGCTCAGCATGGTGGCACGGCTGGCTCCGCCGCTGGCGGCCAGCCCGTACAGGAACAGCGCCGTTTCCGACCCTTCGCGCAGGACGGCCAAGGCGATCAGGATGGCCAGCGCCGACATTTCCCGCTGCCCGCTTCTGACGGCGTTCCCCACTGACTTGGCCTGCGCGGCCATCTCGCGTCCGTGGCTGGCCATCCAGATGTTGTGCCAACCCAGCATCGCGACCGCGATGCCCAGGATCGCGGCGTTGAACAGTTCCTGTCCGCTGCCTTCGGCCAGATTGGCGATGGTCTCGGTCAGGCCCGCCACCACCAGGGAGCCGGCCAGGCCGACGCCCACGCCCACGGCGAGCCACAGGTTGCGGCCCGACAGGCCGCGCGTGGCTGCCGCGATGATGCCGATGAGCAGGGCTGCCTCGAGCGTTTCCCTGAATACGATGAGGGCTGGTCCGAACATGTGGATTACTCCGCCACGATCACGCCGCGCGCGGTCTTCTCGTTGAATTCGCCGAAGAAGGGGTAGCGGCCGGGCGAGAGCGGGCCAATGTAGATCGTCGCCTTGCCGTTGCCGGCGATCACCTTCTCGCGGTTGAGCTCATGGCTTTCGAACTCTTCCGGCGTGCTGTCCAGGTTGCTCACCAGCAGCTTGACCTTCTTGCCGGCCGGCACCTTCAACTCGGCGGGGGTGAACCGGTGGTCCTTGATCGTCAGGGCGAACTCGAGATCGGCGGCCTGGCTGGCAAGGGGGAACAGCAGGCAGGCAAGGATTAGCGCTTTCATACGGACTCCAGAAATTTTCGTATGAGTAACGATAATCGTTCTTATTCAGATGCGCAAGAACTTTGTGCGGGGAGATATCGGGCGGTCCGAGAGGGCCGTCGTCAGAATGCGGGTGCGTCAGGCGCCGCCCAGCGCATTCCGCCAGGTGCGCAGCGGAATGCAGGTCTGCAGCCGGTACACGGCGCGATCGGCCAGCGCGGGATGGATTTCATGGGCGACCGAGTCCGCCACGTCCAGCGTGGCGTCGCCCTGGCATTGCGAGAGTCTTTCATAGGCGGCATAGGCATGCCCGGCCGGTACGATCCGGTCCGCCTTGCCGTGCAGCAGGTGCAGGGTGGTGAATTCGGGGGCCTTGTCGGGCAGCGTCGCGAAACGTCCGGAAAACGCCAGCACACGGCCGACGCTGCCGTCGAACGCGATGGCGTATTCCAGCGCCATGATCGCACCCTGCGAGAAGCCGGCCAGCGCCGTGTCCGGTTGCATGACCTTGAAACGATCCTGCGCCTGCCGCACCAATGCCTGCAGGGATGGCAGGGCGGCAGCCACGCGCGCGGCACGGTTGCCCTCGGTCAACCCGTCGACCTCGAACCATTGCAGGCCACCGCCGGCGGCGAACGGGACAAACCCCTCGGGGAGCAGGAACGCGGCCTGGGGGAAGGCGGCCCCGAGCGTCTCGGCCAGGGGCAGCAGATCCGACGGTTGTCCGCCCGCGCCGTGCAGCAGGATGAAAAGCTGCCTGGTCGGCCCGGCCGCTGGCAGCAACTCGATCCCGTGGAAGACGGGGTCAGTCATGGGCGGGCTTCCGGCGGGGGGGCAGCTGCCTTCATCCCGGCTTGAACAGGTTCCTGAATGCCGACGGCTGCGAGCGCCAGTACTGTTTCGGCGCATCGACCTGGGCGCCCAGCGTGGCCGCCGCGTGCCAGGGCCAGCGCGGGTCATACAGCATGCCGCGGGCGAGCGCCACCATGTCGGCCTGGCCCGCGGACACGATGGCTTCCGCCTGTTCCGGCTCGGTGATGAGGCCGACCGCGATCGTGGGCAGGCCGGTTTCCTGCCGGATCCGTTCGGCGAAGGGGACCTGGTAGCCCGGCTTGACCGGGATCTGCTGCAGCGGCGACAGGCCGCCGCTCGACACGTCGATGAAAGCGCAGCCGCGGCGCTGCAGTTCGCGGGCGAACACGACGCTCTGCTCGATATCCCAGCCGCCGTCGACCCAGTCGGTGGCGGAAATGCGGATCCCCACCGGCGTGCTGTCCGGGACGGCGGCGCGGATGGCCTCGAACACTTCGAGCGGAAAGCGCATGCGGTTTTCCAGCGTGCCGCCATAGCGGTCGTCGCGGGCATTCGACAGGGGCGACAGGAACTGATG
>JAJZRT010000950.1 GCA_021802595.1 Pseudomonadota bacterium | reverse complement strand
CAATGCCGGCGTGCGCGTGCTGCGCAACAACGTGGTGATCCACCAGGGCGAACTCGATTCGCTCAAGCGCTTCAAGGACGACGTCAAGGAAGTCAAGGCCAACTTCGAGTGCGGCCTCTCGCTGAAGAACTTCAACGACATCCAGGAAGGCGACATCCTCGAAGTGTTTGAAGTGGTGGAAGTCGCGCGTTCGCTGTAATGCCGAAGGATTTTCCGAGAGCGCGGCGCGTCGCCGACCAGATCCAGCGGGAACTGCCGGAGTTGATCCGGCAGGAAGTGAAGGATCCGCGCGTCGGCATGCTGACCATCACCGAGGTGGAGGTCAACCGCGACATGGAGTTTGCCAAGGTCTTCTTCACCACCCTGGGCGGCGAGGCCGAGCATGCGGCCTGTCTGCAGGGCCTGCAACGCGCCAGCGGCTTTCTGCGCTCGCAGTTGTCGCACCGCATGCAGCTGCGCGTGGTGCCCAAACTCACTTTCGTGTACGACCGCTCGGTCGAGCGCGGCATTGAGCTCACCCAATTGATCGAATCCGCCGTCGCCGAAGACGCCAAACACCCGAAAGACGCGTGAAGCCAGCCCGCCAGCCGATCGATGGCGTGCTGCTGCTGAACAAGCCGGTCGGCATCACTTCCAACGCCGCACTGCAAAAGGCCAAGTGGCTGCTCAACGCCAAAAAGGCGGGCCACACCGGTACCCTCGATCCCTTTGCCGATGGCCTGTTGCCCTTGTGCTTCGGCGAGGCCACCAAGTTCTCGGCCTATCTGCTGGATGCGGACAAGCGCTATCGCGCCGTGCTGCAGCTCGGCGTCACCACCACGACTGGTGATCCCGAGGGCGAAGTGCTCAGCACCCGCGAAGCGGCGGTGAACTGTGCCGAAATCGACGCCGTGCTGCCACGCTTCATGGGCGAAATCGAGCAAGTCCCGCCCATGCACTCGGCACTCAAGCATCAGGGGCGCCCGCTCTACGAATATGCCCGCGCCGGGATCGAAATCGAGCGCCCGCCGCGCAAAGTCACCATCCGTTCGCTGGCGATGATCGAATGTGCCCCGCCCCGGGTCACCCTCGACGTCCAGTGCAGCGCCGGCACCTACATCCGCACCCTGGCGCAGGACATGGGTGCCGCACTCGGTTGTGGCGCCCACCTGACTGCCCTGACGCGCCTCGGCTCCGGTGGATTCAAGCTGGACCAGGCGCATACCCTGACCGAGCTGGAAGCGCTCGATCCCGCTCAACGCCACGCCCTGCTCCTGCCCGCAGACTGCCTGGTGGCCCACCTGGCCGCCGTACTGCTCGACGACACCGCGGCGGAGGCCTTGCGCCAGGGTCGCAGCATCGCGCATGTCACCGCTGAATCCGGCTTGATTCGCGCCTACACGGCTTCAAACACCTTCATAGGGCTGGCCAAGGCGGATGCCGGCCAGCTGGTGCCGCATCGCCTCATCGCCACTCAACAGGCTTGAGTTAAGTCCCTCATTTAGCGTAGAATTCCGGGTTTCCCCGAACGTGTCCCGCACAGCCGCAGGCCACGCGATTAAACAAGGAGTACACCATGGCTGTTACCGTCGCTCAAAAAGCTGAAATCGTCCAGAATTATCAACGCGCTGCCGCCGATACCGGCTCGCCCGAAGTGCAGGTTGCCCTGCTGACGGCGCGCATCAACGATCTGACCGGCCACTTCAAGGCCAACATGAAGGACCACCACTCGCGTCGTGGCCTGCTGAAGATGGTGAGCCGCCGCCGCAAGCTGCTCGACTACCTGAAGCGCACCAACCTCGAAGGCTACAAGATCCTGATCGACCGCCTCAGTCTGCGCAAGTAAACCCGACAGGGCCACTGTGATGACCCGGCACCCTGCTGCACCGGCACAGTGGATGGGGCGTATTGCCCCCTGAATTTCGCACGCCCCGCATCTGCGGGGCGTTTTTGCTTTGAAAGGAACTCGTGTGAGCGCTATCAAGAAAACTTTCACCTACGGCCGCCATCAGGTCACCCTGGAAACCGGCGAAATCGCCCGCCAGGCCTCCGGCGCCGTCATCGTCAACGTTGACGACACCGTGGTGCTGGTCACCGTGGTCGCCAAGAACGAAGTCAAGCCGGGCCAGGATTTCTTCCCGCTGACCGTCGACTATCAGGAAAAAACCTACGCGGCCGGCCGCATCCCCGGCGGTTTCCTCAAGCGCGAGAGCCGTCCGTCCGAAGGCGAAACGCTGATCTCCCGCCTGATCGACCGCCCCATCCGCCCGCTCTTCCCGGACGGCTTCTTCAACGAAGTGCAGATCATCGCCACCGTGATGTCGTCCAACCCCGAAGTCAGCGCCGACATTCCCGCGCTGATCGGCGCCTCGGCCGCACTGTCGCTGTCCGGCCTGCCGTTCGACGGCCCGGTGGGCGCCGCGCGTGTCGGCTTCATCAACGGCGAATACGTCCTCAACCCGACCAACAGCGAACTCAAGGATTCCGCGCTCGACCTGGTCGTCGCCGGCACCGAAACCGCCGTGCTGATGGTCGAGTCCGAGGCGATGGAACTGCCCGAAGACATCATGCTGGGCGCGGTCGTGTTCGGCCACACCCAGATGCAGGCCGCGATCAACGCCATCAACGAACTGGCCGACGAAGCCGGCGCCGACGCCTGGGACTGGCAGCCGCTCGCCGAAGACACGGTGATGGTGGAGCGCCTGAAGGCGCTGGCCGAAGACGGCCTGCAGCAGGCGTACAACATCAAGCAGAAGCAGGC
>JAJZRT010000949.1 GCA_021802595.1 Pseudomonadota bacterium | reverse complement strand
CGCCACGCCGGGTTTCGGCATCCTCGATCTCGGCGCCACATGGATCATTGCGAAAGACCAATCGCTGCGCATTGCGTTGAAGAACGTCGGTGACAAGGCTTACCACGAGCATCTGGCCGAAGGCGTCTCCGGCCAGGAAATCGAGGCGCCGGGCCGCAGCCTGCAACTGGTCTGGCGCGGCAAGTTCTGATGAAGATTCCTTTACGCGGGCTTGGCGGCTGCCTGGCAGCCGCCCTTCTTTTTCTCTCGGGCGCGGCGGCGGCAAAGCTGCCGAAGCTCGTGCTCTCCGGCCCTTACGCGGCAGTATCGAACCCGCTGATCCACATGGTCGAGAGCGGCGCATTGAAGGACGTCGCCGAGGTCGTCGAGTTCCGGCCGTGGAAAGACCCCGACCAGTTGCGCGTGCTGGCGCTCGACACGAAAGCCGAGGCCGACTTCGTCGCCATGCCGAGCAACGTGGCCGCCAACCTCTACAACCGCGGCGTGAAATTGCAACTTATCAACGTCTCCACCTGGGGTGTGCTGTGGATGGTCTCGCGCGACAACAACCTCAAGACACTGGCAGACTTCAAGGGCAAGGAAGTGCTGATGCCTTTTCGCGCCGACATGCCCGATATCGTTTTCGCCGCGCTGGCCGAGAAGCAGGGGCTGGACGTCAAGCGCGACTTCAAGCTGCGCTACGTCGGCACGCCACTCGATGCGATGCAGATGCTGATCACGCGCCGCGCCGACCACGCGCTGCTCGCCGAACCGGCCGTCTCGGTGGCGTTGCGCAAGACCAAGTCCTTCCCGGTCAGCTTCTTCGCACCCGAGTTGTATCGCAGCGTCGACCTGCAGCAGGAATGGGGCCGCGTCATGCAGCGGCAGGCGCGCATCCCGCAGGCCGGCATCGTCGCGCTGGGCAAGGCGCTCGGCGACGCCGCGCTGATCGAAAAATTCCAGAAAGCCTACGCCGCCTCGCTGATCTGGTGCGAAAAGCAGCCCGAGGAATGCGGCAAGCTGGTCGCCAGCCGCGTCGAGATGCTGACGCCCGAGGGCGTGGCCGACTCGGTGCGCGTCGACAACGCCGTCTTCGTTACGGCGCGGGACGCGCGGCCTGAACTCGAATTCTTCTTCGGCCTGCTGCACGCGAAACAGCCGGCCTTGATCGGCGGCAAGTTGCCGGACGAGGGGTTCTACCTGAAATGATCCTGATGCGACGCTGGCTGGCAGGCATCCCGGGCTATCTGTGGAGCGGCTGGGGCGCGCTGGCGAGCCTGTTGCTCTTCGTCGCCGTCTGGGAGGCGATCGCTCTCGCCTACGGGCCGCTGGTCCTGCCCGACCCGGCGGCGGCCTTCGGCCGGCTGGTCGCGCTCGCCGACAGTGGCGTCGCCTGGCCGGAACTCGCCATCACCGCGCGCCGCGCGATGACCGGGCTCGCGCTGGCGATTCTCGCCGGCAGCCTGCTGGGATTGCTCGCCGGCCTGTCGATGACCGCATCGATGATGGCGCGTCCCGTTGTCACCGTGCTGCTCGGTACGCCGCCGATCGCCTGGCTGGTGCTGGCGATGCTGTGGTTCGGCGCCGGCGACGGCACGCCGGTATTCACCGTGTTCATCGCCTGCCTGCCGGTGGTTTTCGTCGGCGCGTTGCAGGGCGCGCGCACCCTCGACCACCACCTGAAGGACATGGCCACCGCCTTCCGCCTGTCCTGGCGCATGAAGGTTTTCGACCTGTATCTGCCGCACGTCGTCTCCTACCTGTTCCCGGCCTGGATCAACGCGCTGGGCAATTCCTGGCGCGTGGTGGTGATGGCCGAGCTGCTGTCTGCCGCTGACGGTGTCGGTGCGGCGCTCGCCGTGGCGCGCAGCCAGCTCGACATGGACGCCGCGCTGGCGTGGATCGCCGCCGTGGTGCTGGCGCTGCTCGCGGTGGAATACCTGCTGCTGGAACCGGTCAAGCGCGAGGTCGAGCGCTGGAGGCAGCATGAACGCGCCTGAACTGCGGCTGGCCGGCATCGACCACGCCTACGCGCTGCGCCCGGTGCTGGAAGACATCAGCCTCGGTCTGCCGGCCTGCCGCATCCTCGCGCTGGTCGGCCCCTCGGGCTGCGGCAAGACGACGCTGCTGCATCTCGCCGCCGGCCTGCTGACGCTGCAAACCGGCACACTGACCAATGGCTTCGCGCGACCCGCCGTGATGTTCCAGCAGCCGCGCCTGCTGCCGTGGAAGACGACGCGCGACAACATTGCGCTCGGCCTCAAGGCCGCCGGCTTGCGGCATGCCGAATGTCAGTTGCGCGCCCAGGCCGCAGGGCGGGCGGTCGGTCTCGACGCCGAGGCGCTCGACCAGTTTCCGCACCAACTCTCCGGCGGCATGCAGAGCCGTGCCGCACTGGCGCGGGCGCTGGTGCTCGAACCCGACCTGCTGCTGATGGACGAACCCTTCGCCGCGCTCGACATCGGCCTCAAGGCGCAACTGCACCGCCTGCTGCTCGATCATCAGGCGGCGCGCGGCGTGGCGGTGCTGATGATCACGCACGACCTGATGGAAGCGGTGCGGCTGGCCGACGCCATCCTCGTCATGGCGCCCGATCCCGGTCGCATCGTGCACCGTTTAGAACTCGTCCAACCGGCTGCGCTGCGCGACGACGATTTCGTTCATGCCACCACGGCGCAGTTGCTGCATGCGCCCGAGGTGCGCGCGTGCTTTGGACTGGCGCCTGTCGCCGCAACAAAAGTCGGCGCTGGCGGGACGGCACC
>JAJZRT010000948.1 GCA_021802595.1 Pseudomonadota bacterium | reverse complement strand
GGCGGTTCCGGCTCTTTGACGATCAACGCCCCCGCCATACCGCGACCCATCTGGTGCGCCGTGTGTTCGTGCGGGTGATACCAGAAGGTGCCGGCATCGGGTGGGGTAAACGCGTAGTGGAAATCGGCACCCGGCCGGATTGGCTTCTGGGTCAGGAACGGCACGCCGTCCATATCGTTCGGCAGCCGGATGCCGTGCCAGTGCACCGTGGTGCCCTGGTCGAGGCCGTTGGTCACTGTGGATTGGAATGGGACGGCCTGGTGCATGGTCACCACCGGGCCGGACACCGTTCCGTTATAGGCGAGAACGTCGGTTTTCGCCTTGTCCGCGCCAAGAATAGCAGCCTGCGCCGGGGCGGGCCGCAAGTCGGCGGTGATGGCACGGCTGGTTGCCGCCTGGGCAGGTGTCACCCAGGGTGGCATGGTCGCCGAGGCGACACCGGCGCCCCCCAGCTTCAGCAGACTCCGTCGCGGCAAAGCAGACGGATATTCGATCGTCATAAAATCTGATCCCTCGCAGACCGTGGATCGGGCCTATGGGCGAGCCGGATCACGGTCAGGTTGGGCGCGTCAGCACCCGGACAAAGCGGTCTTACCGCCTGTCCGGGAAAACCGGGCGGCGGTCAGCTCAGCGCGAGGGATCGAGGTGGCGGTGCGTCCGGTATGGGACGCAGGCCGAGATGGAATGACGCGACCGGCGGATGATATGTCATCGCCGTGTCGATGAACTCGACAGTGCCAGCACCAGTGATTGGCAATGCCATAGCACTGGTGCAGGCCGGGGCGATGCAACGCGCACCCATGGGACGATGTTGCGAATGGCCAGGATTGTGATGTCCCGAGCAATCATGACCAATGCAAACAGCTGCCGTCGCGGCCGCGTATGTCATCGGCACCACGCGCGCGAACGCCGGCACGCTCGTGGCGAGCACGAGAGCAAGGGCGATCAGGAAGCGTGTCATGGCTCGAAACACGGATTATGCATAAGTCTCCCGCGCCCCTCTGACAAGGGGCACGATTTTGCGGGGCGGCCGGCAGGTCTTACCGTCGAGCCCCAGGATCACAGGAAATCGGTCAAACTTGCGTGTTCGACCATCAAGGTACCGGCAAGCAGGACCGCGCCGAGCGTCAGGATCAGCGGTGTAACGGCATAGATCATGAATGGACTGCGCGCCGGGCCGTGCGTGGCGAGCCGCCGCATCTCGCGCCCCCAGGCGACTGCCCCAAGACCGAGCATCGCGATCGATCCCCACAACCAAACGCGCTCGTAGGGACCGACGAGCAATTGCAGGTGCAGCGTCCACGCGCCGGCCAGGCCAGTGCCGGCCAGCATGATCGGCAGCGCGCAGCACGCCGCACAGCCGAACGACGAGACCAGACCCGTGAGGCTCAGCGTCGGGGACCATCGGCGCGTCATTCGGAAAACCCGTAATTGCAATAGAGAATGTACCTCGGTTTGGTTTGAGTCGGATGACCGTTGGGTGCCATTTCACGGATTATACCAGATCGAGAGAAATGTTTCAGATTTTGGTGGCTGCCGGGATTTGTACTTGCGATGTGGCGATCGACGCCTTCGCTTCCGCCGGATCGGGAAGGCCGGCGCGCGCGGCAATAATTAAAATCGCGACACTGAACAGCACCAGCACCACCGACAGGGCAGCATCCGACAGCGCGCCGGTTCCTGCGGTTAGGTTCTTCGGCCCCAAATTAGCCAGCGCCCATAGCCCCGCGAAATATGGCGCGATCCACCACGCGCCCGCGATTTCCAGATGCCCGAACCCGCCATACATCACGCGCTGGGTAATCGCGTAAAGCGCCGCGACGATCAGCACGTACAGCATGATCACGTTGGCGGTGTGCGCGCCGGTCCACACGATGATGAAATTGGCCACGATGAACGCTAATCCCGCGACCGGTATTGCGAGCGGCAGTTGGAACGGGCGCGGATAGCACGCGACCGGCATGGTGCGACGCAGCGTGATCAACGAAACCGAGGCCATGCCGTAGGACAGCAGGGCTGCCGCCGATACCACCTTGATGATCGCCCGCCAGGACGGCAAAGGCAGCAGAAAAATCACCCCGATCGCAAAAGCGGCAAGCACACCGACGATCGGCACACCGGCGCCCGAAAGCCGGGCGAATGGTCCGCGAACCAGGCCCTCGCGGCCGGCGGCGTAGAACAGGCGCGGTGTCGAGGTATAAGCGATGATGCCGGTGCCGGCCGGTGACACGGCGGAGTCGATATACAGCAGAACTGCCAGCCAGCTCATGCCCATCAGGGTCGCGAGGCCCGCGAACGGGCCGGACAGGCCGGTGAAATGCAGTTTGCCCCAGCCCTGCGCCAGCGCGTGCGGCGACAAGGCGCCGATGAAGGCGGTCTGCAACGCCGCGTAGAGCAGAAAGCCGATCACCACCGAGCCGATGATCGCGATCGGCAGATCGCGCTTCGGATGGCGGGATTCGCCCGCGAGCTCGACCGCCTGACGAAACCCAGTATAGGCGTAGATCACGCCTGAGGTGGCGACGGCCGAAAAAATGCCCGCGACCCCGTGCGGGGCAAAACCGTGTGCGGTGAAATTGCTGGGGTGAAAGCGTGCGAGCAGAAGGGCGATGGCGGTCAGCGCCGGAATTGCCAGTTTCCAAATCGTGACGATCCCGTTGATCCGCAGAACCAGCCTTATCGCCAGCGTGTTGATCAGCGCGAACATCGCCAGAAGAGCGACCGCGGCCAGAAAACCCGACT
>JAJZRT010000947.1 GCA_021802595.1 Pseudomonadota bacterium | reverse complement strand
TTCCGATCACGAAGCCGCCCGGATTGGACATGTAGTAAACCCAGGTCTGGTAGACCGACACGTTGGAGGTCGCATAGTCCTCGAGGGCGAAATCGGTGCTGGCCAGGTAGCTGGACAGGATCTGGCGCACGCTGCCCTTGGCCACGTTCAGGCGGCTGGCGCTGTTGTCGTATTCGACGCCATTCTTGACCACGGTGATCGGCGCCTGTCCGCCGCTGCCGGCCGCCAGCGGCGGCGTGAACCCGGCAGGCACCGCGAAATCGGCCGGCGAACTGGACGCGAGCAGCGAGGCCGGCGCGGACTCGTTGCCTGATTGCGCGCCGGAGCCGGTCATGATGGCCCCGGATAGCGTGCCGTCCATCGATTCCGAATTGCCGACCGCGAACAGCACCTGCGGGCGGATCGGCGAGGGCGAGGTCAGCGGCACCTGCACGATCGGCAGCGGCGCCGCGGCGGCCAGGGCCGGCGCCGGCGCCGAAAAGGTCGAGGCGCCGACCACCATCGCCAGCATGAGCGATGCGATGCGCGGGGAAAACGAACGATGCTTCATGGCACGGCCCTCAATGCACGAGTTCCTGGATGGTCGACTGCACGCCCAGGCTTTGCGGATCGGCAGCGGTCGCCGTGACGCGATAGACCGGCGCGCGGCTGCCCGGATAGCTGCCGGAGACGGCGGATTCGCCAGGCCGCGTCACCGCCGGCAGGCGCTCGATGGAAACCGCGGCCACGCTGGCCGATGTCGGCGCTTTCGGCCACGCCGCCGGACCGCAGATCGCGGTCTGCCAGTTGCCGTCCGAACCGCACGGCAAGGGCGCGACGGCGAACTGATACTGAAGCGCGTTGGCGCTGGCCGTGGCGGCACCGGTCTCGGCAGCGGCGGATGCGGCCTGGATCGACGCCGCGTTGGCGGCGATATGGCGCTGCGTGCCGACCAGCGTCATCGCGTAGACCGCGATGATGGTGAGGACCGCCAGCATGACCAGCGCCGTCAACAGGACGAATCCACCGGAACGCGATCCGTGTCGACGATCCTGCAGGCGGACGGGTTTCATGACTTCCTCCTCATCATTGCTGTGTGAAGGCGCTGTTGCGCAACTGCACGTCGAACGTCAGCACGTGCCGCATGCGGGTGTCGACCGGCGCGGTCACCGCGGTCCCGAGCAGGGTCCAGATGGACGGCGTGGCCGACACCGGCGCGGAACCGAGCGCGCCCTGCGCCAGCAAGGCGATGCGCACGTCCTGCACGCTGAGCCACGGGTTGTAGGGCAGCACCGAAATCCCGGGCGGCGGGTTGGCCGCCAGCGCCTGGACCTGGCCGGCGCTCAGGTAGCCCTGGTTCTGGCCATTGATGCCGACGCCGTACAGGATCTGCATGTTGCTGATCCCGGGCGCGATCTCGGCACTCTGCCAGGCGCCTTCGACCATCACGGCGCGGAACAGGCCCGGCTCGCCGCCGGACCCCTGGCCGACATAGTAGGCGACCTGCTGGACCGGGATGGCCTGCACGCCGCTCTGATACACTGGCTCGATCGACGTCGCGGTGTTGCCCGCGCCGGGCCCGCCGGTCCCGGCCACCGTGACCGGATTGACGATGGCCGCGTCGCCGCTGGCATCCAGGGTCATCACCGGGACGAACGTGGAACTCTTCGCGCAGTCGGAAATGGCCATCGCGCTGACCTGAAGTCCCAACGCGAAACCCTGCAACGTTTGCCACTGGATCGGCGACTGGCTGGGCGCCGAGGAGGCCGAATCGTAGACGGAAAACGTGTTCGGGTCGACTTGCTGCGCGACGACAGGAACGCCGAGCGGGTGCGCGCCGGGAATGGCGCCGTTGACGACCAGCACATCGCTTCCGGGCTCCGGCAGGGGCGCCAGGCTGGCCGGCAAGGCGGGCGACCAGTCCGAAGCCGAACCGTCGGCAGCCGGATTGCCGCCGGAAATCGTGTAGGCGCCGCCGCCGGCGGTTCCCGTGTAATCAAAACCGAACACCGGCGCCGAGAAATCGCCGCGGCTGAACACCCAGGGATCGCTCGCCGTCGAGGACACCACGACGTTGTCGTTGCTGGCGATCGTGTTGCACCCCATGAAGCCGGCGTCGTTGAGATCGCCGGCCACCAGAGATGCGGCCGCGTTCCAGGCGTCCTGGATCGACGCCTGCGACGTGGCGCTGTTCACGACCGAGCGCTGGGCAACGAAGATCGTCACCACGCCGGCAAGGATCACCAGGCCGATGGCGATGGCAACCATGGTCTCGATCAGGCTGAAGCCGCGCGAAGAGGTCCGGTGACGCATCAGAGGGTCTCGCTCAGGGTCATGGACTGGGGTACGGCGGACTGGGTCGCGCCGCTCCCCGAAGGGGCGGCCAGCGGCTGCCATTGCACGAAGAGGTTGACCGTGACATAGCCATTGCCGAGATTCGAGGTGGACACCTTGACCGAGCCGCCGGGCAACGATTGCAGCGCCCGCGCCAACTTGGCCTGGTCGTAGGTGGCAATCTGCGCCGGCGAGCAGGACGGGGTGCCGCTGCAGGATGGCAGCGTCGTCGACGAGGTGCCGAGGATCGTGCCGTCATAGTTGCCCGCCAGCACGCCGGCGGGGTTGGCGCGCATGGCTTCCAGCAGGCTGCCCATGTCCTGGCTGGCGGACTGCTGCAGGTAGCTGCCGGCATTCGAGCGGTTGACGATGACCAGCGTCAGCCCGGCGCCCAGCAGGCCGATGGAGACCACCACGACGGCGACCAGCACCTC
>JAJZRT010000021.1 GCA_021802595.1 Pseudomonadota bacterium | reverse complement strand
CCAGGGCGCAGGCCGGACAGAACCCGAATGCCGCGGTCAGTACCAGACCCGCGCCGCCCGCTACCGTGGCCCACCCCCATCGACCGCCGAGTTCGGTGAATCCATAAAGGGCGACTGCCACCCCGATGCCCAGGCGCGCGATCCGCTCCCAGACGGGCAGGTTTTTTACGTAGATCATCTTCCGCTCCTCACTTCGGTGCCTGGAGGGGCACCTTCACGGCTAAAGAGGCGTGCGGGGGTGGTTTGGATTCGCGGTGCGTTAAAAAAAAGGAATCCGGGGGCGCAGTGCGGGGCAGGAGATAACCCCTCCCGACGCGCCCATCGAACTGCCGCACCGAGCACGGTCTCTTTTCCGGCTCCTGCCGTTGCCGCGTCATGCTACGCCCTCCCGGGACACGAAATCGAGCAACGGCTGCCCCGCTTCCTCCATAGCCGCAACCTTCGCCGCCGCTCCCGCACGCCACATCGCTTTGCACGCCGCCCGCCAGCCGGATCTCACCCCGGCTGTCATGCGTCCTGCCCGCCCGCGCGCCGATTCCCCGAAGGCGGCGAGGGCCGCCGAAACGGAGGGCAAACAGCATGGCGACGATTCTCTACGTCCGCGAACCCGGCAGCCGGCGCTACCGCCGGGCACAGGAACCCGAAGTGCTCAGTTCGGCAAGTGACATCCTGGGTCAGCGCGTGATCGGTCAACCCCTCACCGATCCCGCCTTGGCCCGCGACTTCCTGCGGGCCCGGCTGGCAGGTCGGGAGCACGAGATTTTCGGGGTGCTGTTTCTCGATCAGCGACATCGGGTGCTGGCGTTCGAGGAACTCTTCCGGGGCACGCTGAACGGCACGGCGGTTTACCCGCGGGAAGTCGTGAAGCGGTCGCTCGCCCACAACGCGGCGGCAGTCATTTTTACGCACAACCACCCGAGCGGAAATCCTGAACCGAGCACGGCAGACGAAGTCCTGACGCAACGGCTCAAGGACGCGCTGTCGCTGGTGGACATCCGGGTGCTCGATCACCTCGTGGTCGGGCGGGAAGGCGTGATCAGTTTTTCAGAGCGGGGACTGTTGTAGTCCCTCTCGACAACAGGAGGTCCTATCACCACGAAGCAGTTGATCATCAGAGTCGGCGGCTGTCAAGGTAGTTGTCGCCTGGAATTTCACGCCGCCTCGCGTTGTGGGTCTGCGCCGGCAATGTCGGCCGGACGGTTGAGCCACACTTCGCTTGGCAGCGACCAGTTGCGGATGTCACGACTCCAGCGCTCGGGATGCTTCGATCGAGCCTGCTGGTAGACCGCGGTGCGGTGCGCGAAGATCGCGGTGTCTTTCCCCTCGTGCCGTTCGGCCGGGCTCACGAACTTGAGATTGCGGTGCTTATGTTGCGTGTTGTACCAGCGCACGAAGGCGAGCATCCAGGCCCGCGCCTCCTTGATCGTTGCGAACGCGCCAGGATATTCGGGGCGGTACTTGCACGTCCGGAAGAGACTCTCCGAGTAAGCGTTGTCGTCACTCACCCCCGGACGGCTGTAGGAGCGGCGGATGCCGAGCTCATCGAGTTTCGCTGCGAAGGTCGAGGCCTTCATGGGGGAGCCGTTGTCCTGGTGCAGCACGAGCAGGTCCGTGATGCGCTCGCGCGCGCAGGCCTGCTCGATCAGGCGAGCGGCCCGCTTCCCGCATTCGACCTCATGCACCTCGTGGGCGATGATCTTGCGGGAATAGACATCGAGCACGAGATAGAGGAAGTAGAACATTCCCTGGACCGGACCCGGCAAATAACTGATATCCCAGCTCCAGAGCTCATTGGGCGCCTTGGCACACTGGCGCGGCACGGGACGGCAGTCCGGTGCTTTGGCCTGACCCCGGTGCTGCAATTGATCGGCCTCCCGCAGGATCCGGTAGAAGCTCGATTCCGAGGCGAGATAGATCCCTTCATCGGCAAGCTTCGGCACGATCTGGGCGGGCGGGAGCGATGCAAAGCGCGGCTCGTTCACCACCGTCAGCACCTGCTTGCGCTCTTCCTGCGAGAGCCTGTTGCGCGGCACGGGTCGGCAGGCCGCAGGGCGCCCATCGGACTTCACCGCACCGCCCCTCGTCCAGCGCTCCAGGGTGCGTGCCGTGAGGCCGAGTTCGGTACAGGCGCGGGCGCGGCGGGCACCGGCCTCAACCGCTTCTTCGATCAGCGTCACGGCCGCCTGGCGATCTGGGGTGCTGATCATTGCTCCTCTTCCTCCCCCCATATCGCCGCGGCTTTTTTTCTCAAGGTGAGCAGCGCTGCGGTTTCGGCGAGTGCTCTTTCCTTGCGTCGCAGTTCGCGTTCGAGCTCCTTGATGCGTTTCTGGTCAGCGGCCCTCGCTTCGCGCATCGTCTTGTGCGGAACCAGGGCGGAATTCATCGCGCCTTCAGCTGCCTCCCGCCAGGCTCTCACTTCCTCGGGATAAAGCCCCTTCGCACGGCAGTATTCGGCAAGCTCGGCTTCGTTGAGTACCGCGGTCTCGGCCACCACGGCGACCTTCTGCGCTGCGCTGCGTCGGCTGCCCGATGACTGCTTTCCGGATGGTGTCGATTTGCCTGACACGGCAGGGTCCTCCTTCATGGCTTTCTTGCGCCAATCATACAGCGACCAGGTGGAAATGCCGGTCTCCTGCGACAATTCCCGGATCGACAGCTCAGGCGATGCCAGCATCCGGCGGACCACCGACTCCTTACGTTCCAGCGCATACTGCGTCACGGTTGACTCCCTTTCCGCCCCACACAGGTTTAACAGAAGAGGCGACAACTATCCTGGCAGCGGGGGGGTGAGAAGGCACCCAAACAGAAGGGCGTGGAGCTATTCAAGCGAAGAAGCTTTCAACTCGACATGCCACTTACCTCGCAAGGCGCCGCCATTTTGGCCGAGGAGTTGGGCGCCATGATGGGGGTGAAGGCAATAGAAATCCAGGACGACAAGAAGGTGACGATAACCTACGATCTGCTCCAAGCAACTGCGAATCAGCTCGAAGCGAAGATGGGGAATGTGGGCGCAAAGCTCGGCGAGGGCTGGTCGGAGCGACTGCGCCGCAGTTTCGTGCATTACATCGAGGAATGCGAGGTTGAAAACCTGGAAGTGCATCCACGCCATGGACATGGCTAAGCTTGCATAGCCAGAATTCGACGATAGGCCGGAGCGTTATCTGTCACCGGCTATACGCAGTTCAAGTGCTGAAATCGGCATGATCGCCACCGTAAACGCGCTTGACTGCCAATGGGCGGGCCAGATTACCTGTCACGATGAACCGGGTGGAAACAGATTGCGAGGAAGCGCCAATCACAGGCCCGGAATGCCCATTGAACGCAGGGCAGCCCGCAAGCATGGCGGGCTCAGAATCAGGAAGGCAAGGCTAAACCATATACTCAGGTGCCAGGGGGCAGGCGTAATTCGCATCGGCTGTTTCAACCTGGATCGTGGCATGCCCAATCTGGAAATGCTCATGCAATTCGTGGACGGTCTGGGCAATAAATGCATCACCGGGGTAGCCGTTGGACATCACCAGGTGGGCGGTCAGAGCTGTCTCTGTCGTGCTCATGCCCCAGATATGGAGATCATGGACTTCGGCCACATTTGGCAAGGACTCCAGATAGTCGCGAATGGCCTTGGCGTCGATCCCTGGTGGCACGGCATGCAGGCTCAGGCGAACCGAGTCTGCCAGCAGACCCCATGTGCTCCAGAGGATGGCGCAAACGATGAGAATGCTCACGAGCGGATCCAGCCACGCCCAGCCGGTCAACATAATGCCCAGGCCGGCCACCACCACGCCCGCCGAAACCAGCGCATCAGCCGCCATGTGCAAATAGGCGCCCCGAATGTTGAGGTCATCTTTACGTCCCTTCATGAACATCAGGGCCGTTGCCGTATTGATGACAATCCCGATGGCTGCGACCCAGATGATGGTTCCGCTGCCCACCGTTTCGGGTTTTAACAGTCTCAGGATGGCTTCCCACAGAATTGCGCCAGAGACGACCAGAAGGAGCATGGAATTGGCCAGGGCCGCCAGGATGGAACTGCTGCGCAGTCCGTAGGTGAACTGACCGGAGGGTTTGCGTTGCGCAAGCAGACTGGCGAGCCAGGCCAGAGCCAACGCCAGAACATCGCTCAGGTTATGTCCGGCATCGGCAATCAGGGCCATGGAGTTCGCCATCAACCCGTAGGCCGCTTCGACGCCGACGAAGCCAAGGTTGAGCGTGATGCCGAGGGCGAAGGCACGCCCATAATTGGCGGGGCCATGCGGGTGTCCATGCCCGTGATGGTCGTGGTGGTGGTCGTGCGCCATGAAAAACTCCAAATCAATTGAATCGCCAATGCCAGCGCAGTGGCCCGGCGCCGTATATCTGAAACCCAATAATTGAGAAGCTTGCACCTTGTAGCTACTATAGGGTCAAGGCTTTAAGCGAAACGGCAGACACGATGTCTCAGATGAAGATCGGTGAACTGGCTAAGCAGTCGGGTTGCCAGGTTGAAACCATCCGTTATTACGAGCGGGAAGGATTGCTCCCCACTCCGGCTCGAAGTGCCGGAAACTTCAGGCTCTATGAGCTTGACCATGTCGAGCGGCTCAGGTTTATCCGTCATTGCAGGAGCCTGGATATGAACCTGGATGAAATCCGCACGCTGCTGAAGTTCCGGGATACCCCCTCGGCGAGTTGCGGTGAGGTCAATGCGCTGCTGGATGAACATATCCACCATGTCAGCCAGCGCATTGAGGAACTGACGGGGCTGCAACAGGAACTCAAAGCCCTGAGGCGGCTATGCCGTACCACCCAGAGAACAGAAAACTGCGGGATTATGAAAGGCCTGTCCTCCGGGGCGGGAAGCAAACGCAAGAAAGCGGGCGGACATGTGCGCAGCAGCCACTAAGCGGGAAAGAAACGGATGAACTGGAAAGAAGGCTTCCGCCAGACTGGCGTGCCAGCCGCACTCGGTGCGGCCTTATTGTTTGGGGCGGGAACACCGCTCGCAAAGGGGCTGCTTGATGCTGTAAATCCGTGGATGTTGGCAGGACTGCTCTATTTGGGGTCGGGCGTCGGCCTGTCACTTTATCGTTGGCTGACCCATGCCCCTGTCGTTCGTCTCCCCGGGAATGAAGTGCCGTGGTTTGCCGGGGCGATTTTGTCAGGCGGGATCATCGGCCCTGTACTGCTGATGTTCGGGCTGACAGGTATGCCCGCATCTGGCGCGTCCCTCCTGCTGAATGCCGAAAGTGTGTTCACCGCGTTGCTGGCGTGGTTTGCATTCAAGGAGAACTTCGACCGGCGCATCGCACTGGGCATGCTTGCCATCGTGGCCGGTGCGGTCGTCCTGAGCGTGCCCTCAGGTGCGCGTATTGCCGGACTGTGGCCGACACTGGCCATCCTTGGCGCATGTTTCGCCTGGGGTGTTGATAACAATTTGACCCGCAAGGTGTCGCTTACCGATGCCACCTGGATCGCCTCTGTGAAAGGCTGGGTATCCGGCATCGTCAATCTGGGTCTAGCCTTCTCGCTAGGCGCGTCGATGCCCGCATTGCCCAGTTTGGCGGGTGCGATGATCGTAGGCTTGCTTGCCTATGGGGTGAGTTTGA
Organism: Pseudomonadota bacterium; assembly: GCA_021802595.1. The sequence continues at coordinate 9,489 of JAJZRT010000021.1, read as the reverse complement.
CGCTATTCGTTGTAGGTCTGCGCCACCTTGGCACGGCGCGCACAGGGGCTTATTTCTCGGTCGCGCCGTTCTTCGGTGCCTTGCTCGCTGTCCTGATGGGGGAGCCGGTCACCATGCCGCTGCTGATGGCCGGTGCATTGATGGCGCTGGGCACGTGGTTGCATCTAACTGAGCGCCATGAGCACGGACACCAGCACGAAGAGATGGAACACCGCCACGAGCATGTCCACGACGAACACCACCAGCATGCGCATGATTTTCCGGTAACGCCTGGCACCAAACACAGCCATCGGCACCGGCATGAACCCCTGATCCACGCACACCCACATTTCCCGGATGCTCACCACCGGCATAGCCATTGAGGGTGGATATTTGAGCTATCCAACAACATTTGGTGGTCTGTGAGGCCGATAACGATATGGTCATAGTGACCGACCTGACCGTCTGAAACTGGCCTATTGTGTTGAGAACACTCTGCTGCAAACCACTTTCAAAGAGTTCTCCAACACTGCCAAAAGATAACATTCGACGGCTTGGAGGTTGTGTATCAGGGAATTAGCCTATATCAATGTCACAGATTTTTGTCTCCAGTCAACGCTTGTCACCCACCTAGCAGTGCACGCCAGCAAAACTCATGCGTCCTGTTTATCGGCAATTGTGTGGCAAATTATTGCTACAAGATTCATATTATAATTATAAAGAGGAAGATCATGACAAATCAGAGGGATATGACGCTCGCTGATCGCATCAAAGATGCCAGGATTCGAGCAGGGCTGAGTCAGGCTGAACTCGCCAGGCGCTGTGATGTTTCTCCGTCCCTGCTGTGCAACCTTGAAAACGGAAAAATCAAGTCATTGCGCCATTCCACGCTGCTTCAAATGGCAAAAATTCTAGGGAAATCGCCCGAGTGGCTCACCTTCGGGAATGGTCACACCAAGCCATCCTCTGCTCGCTCGAAATTCGAGCATGACTTCTTGGTGGATTTTCATAACCTCTCTGCTGCGGAAAGGAAGTTTGTGGCCCGCATGGTCCACAGCTTGGCGATGGACAGGTTGGTACAAAAATAAAAAAGGCAACGATCCGAATGTCTGCCGAAAGAAGACCGCCAATCCCTGGGTTCAGGCGATAGGCAGGCTGAGCCGCACAGTCAGCCCATCGCCAGGCGTACCGGTCAGTTCCAGTCTTCCGCCGTGGGCGTGCGTGATCGCCTTGACGAGTGCGAGGCCACTGCCAGGCTGGCTCCTCGCTGTGTTACCCCGCGCGAAGCGTTCGGGCACGGGCGTCTATCATTGTCAATAGCATTGACAGAACCTATTCGAGAATGACTCGCTGGCTTCAGTTGCCCATACGTTATGCTCACCTTGTCGTCATCCGAGATTTTTCTAGTATGAACCTCCTGCAGATCCTGATCCTCGCCATCGTTCAGGGGGCGGCAGAACTTTTGCCGGTCTCCAGTTCGGCTCACGTCATTGTGGCCGAGAAGTTGATGGGGCTGGACCCCACCGTGCCCGAGATGACGCTGTTGCTGGTGATGCTGCACACCGGAACGATGTTCGCGGTCATCGTCTACTTCTGGAAGTCTTGGCGTACTACTTACTTTGGTTCAGTCCAGAAATTTCGTGCCAACGCGCTCCGTGTAGTGGTCGCGACGATAGCGACTGGCGCAGTGGGACTGGCCCTGCTGCAACTGATCAAACACGTGGTCGCTGGCAACATGCCCGGTTTCGAAATTGAGAACCTGTTCGGCAATGCCAGGTTGATGGCCGCCGCGCTGGCCGCAGCCGGCGTGCTGATCATCGTGTCGTCGCGTTTTCCCGAGAGCACGGGCAATGATGATTTGTCGCTGCGCAGCGCAGCATGGATAGGCGCAGTGCAGGGTCTGTGCCTGCCATTTCGGGGCTTCTCCCGGTCGGGCGCCACTATCTCGACCGGCCTTGCCTTGGGCGTGGGCCGCCGACGAGCAGAGGAGTTCAGCTTCGCGCTGGCGGTGGTGCTGACCCCCGCAGTGATCGTCAAGGAAGCATATCGGCTTTACCAGGCGCAGGGCGCCGCCATGGCAGCGCATACAGGCGGGCTCATGCAACTCGTCGGCCCGAGTCTGATCGGCATGGCGTTGAGCTTCCTGGCGGGTTTGGTGGCACTACGCTGGCTCTCGCGCTGGCTGGAACAGGGCCGTTGGCATTTTTTCGGCGCCTACTGCCTGCTGGCCTCCCTGGTGGTGCTTTGGGTGGGGTAAACCTTGCCCGGGATTTTGATGTAGCCATCAAACGGGCCAACATTGGGCATCAGAGGTTAGTAACCCCCTTGTCGGCACCGACTATTCGACCAGCAATACCCGCATTCCCCCAATCAGTTCTCGTTGCTCAATGTGCCGTCCTCGCTGCCCGTTGCCTGAACAGCAGGATGCCGGTCAACATGAACGCAAGCAGCGCGGCCGATGCTGAATAGCGGCTCAACGCCAAGCCTCCCGCACTCAGCGGCTTGTCAAGAAAGTCACCGACCACAGCACCCAGCGGGCGGGTCAAGATGAACGCCGCCCAGAACAGCAGGATACGCGACACCCGAGTCCAGTAGTAGGCTGCCACGATCAGGGCGAGCGATCCTCCGAACACGATAGCTGCGCCGGTGTAGCCCAGGCCCGCCGTGTCGGCGGTCCAGTCACCAAGCGCCGTGCCCAAAGTCTGGGAGAACATGATCGTCATCCAGTAGAAGGCTTCCGCCTTGGGCGAGCTGACGGTGCTCACCGACACGGAGCCGAGGGTGCGATGCCAGACAAAGAGCGAGCTAAGCAGAAAAGCCAGCAGCAAGCTCGAACCACCGGCGTACCCGATTCCGAGCGAGCGATCCGCAAAATCGGCCAGCGTCGTGCCGACCGTGGTGGTGGCGATGATGGTGGTCCAGTACAGGAATGGATGGAACCCTTTGGCCTTGACCTGCGCGATTACGGCAGCCAGGAACGGCGGCTGTCAAGGTAGTTGTCGCCTGGAATTTCACGCCGCCTCTCGTTGTGGGTCTGTGCCGGCAATGTCGGCCGGCCGGTTGAGCCACACTTCGCTCGGCAGCGACCAGTTACGGATATTTCTGCTCCAGCGTTCCGGATGTTGCGACCGGGCCTGCTCGTAGATTTTGATGCGCTGCGCGAAGATGGCTGCATCCTTTCCCGCGTGCCGTTCTTCGGGGCTCACGAACTTCAAGTTGCGGTGCTTGTGTTCCGTGTTGTACCAGCGCACGAAGGCGAGCATCCAGGTCCGCGCCTCCTCGATCGTTGCGAACGCGCCAGGATATTCAGGGCGGTACTTGGCAGTCCGGAAGAGGCTCTCGGAGTATGGATTGTCGTCCGAGACCCCCGGACGGCTGTAGGATCTGTGGATGCCGAGCTGATCGAGTTTCGCTGCGAAGGTCGAGGCCTTCATGGGGGAGCCGTTGTCCTGGTGCAGGATCAGCGGCCTCTCAATGCGTTCGCGGGCACAGGCCTGCGCGATGAGGGCTGCCGCCTTGTCAGCACATTCGACCTCATGCACCTCGTGGGCGACGATCTTGCGGGAATAGACATCCAGCACGAGATAGAGGAAGTAGAAGATCCCCTGGACCGGGCCCGGTAAATATGAAATATCCCACGACCACAGCTCATTCGGGCCGCTCGCGCACTGGCGCGGCACGGGACGGCAGTCCGGTGCTTTGGCCCGACCCCGGTGCTGCAATTGATCGGCCTCCCGCAGGATGCGGTAAACGGTCGATTCCGATGCGAGATAGCGGCCTTCATCGGCAAGCCTCGGCACGATCTGGGTGGGCGGGAGCGATGCAAAGCGCGACGTGTTCACGATGGCGAGCACCGTAATGCGTTCCGATTCCGAGAGCTTGTTTGCGGGCACGGGTCGCGAAGCCCCCGGCCTGCCATCCGCCTTGACGGCGCCACCCTGTGTCCAGCGCTCCAGGGTGCGTGCCGTGAGGCCGAGTTCGGTACAGGCGCGGGCGCGGTGGGCACCGGCATGGACAGCTTCTTCGATCAGCGCTACTGCTGCCTCACGATCCGGGGTGCTGATCATTCTTCCTCTCCCTCGCCCCAGATCGCGGCCGCTTTTTTTCGAAGCGTGAGCAGCGCTGCGGTTTCGGCGAGCGCCTTTTCCTTGCGCCGAAGTTCCCGTTCGAGTTCCTTCACGCGCTTGGCCTCCGCGGCCTTGGCTTCGCGAAGCTCCTTCGCCGGCACCATCCCGCCGCTGAGTGCGCCTTCGGCCGTCTCCCGCCAGGCTCTCACCTCCTCGGGATATAGCCCCTTCGCACGGCAGTATTCGGCAAGCTCCGCTTCGTTGAGTGCGCTGGTCTCGGCCACGGCTGCGAGCTTCTGGGCTGCGGAGCGCTTCGCGCCCGATGCCTGTTTGCCGGGTGGTGTCGATTTGCCTGACACGGCAGGGTCCTCCTTCATGGCTTTCTTGCGCCAATCATACAGCGACCAGGTGGAGATGCCGGTCTCCCGCGACAATTCCCGGATCGACCGCTCAGGCGATGCCAGCATCCGGCGGACCGCTGACTCCTTCCGTTCCACTGCGTACTGCGTCATGGTTGACTCCCTTTCGCCCCCTCAAGGTTATGAACAAGAGGCGACAACTATCCTGGCAGCGGGGGTTAGTGAGAGAAAGTTTGGGAGCGTCCGCCTTCGGGAAAATCGAAAAACTGCTCAGAATCGAAAGTGTGAGTTTATCGGTGCTGAAAGCTGACGTTCAGTTGTCCGATATTGTAACCGGCAGCAACCAGCTTCATTGCTGACGTAACGCGCGGTGTATCTCAGTGGCCACTCCGGCCGACGAGTCGTCGTCGGCCTTTCGAACCGTCGTTTCCTCGGCCAAACCCGACGCTGGCGCTAGCCCAATCGAACGTCTGCTCTCGCGCCTATTTTGGGCGTTGGGTGTACATGCCGCGTGAATGGGGGCCCGCGTCATTGCCGGTGGTCATTTCCTGCGCCCTCCGATCGGGCTGCCTTCGTAAAAGAGCGCCAATGACCAACAGGTCCCGAGCGCTGGTACAACCGGTCTCCCTACTGCACGGCATCAGGGTGAGGGGCCGCGGTGTCCGGCTCTTTCCACCTGCCGTCACAGAATGAGATCTTCCATTTACCGTCAGGGTCTGGAATCACGTGGTACCGGAATATGTGACCACGGCGACACCTGGGGGAATAAAGTCTGCATTGGCAGTAGCTGCTTAAGTGATGATCGGGTCAAAATGGTTCCTCAGGACGTCCGCGCAGCTACTAGTTTCCCAGTTAAAGGGAACCAGCGGGTTGGTAATTAAATACGACTGAATTCTGTGGAACCATCCCTGCCAAGGTAGGACTAGCACCCCAACGACATTGGACAAAGGTGTGTGGTCTCCATTCATCAGTAGTCTTACATAATCAGAAAGATATTCCCCCGACGGAATATCACGTGCGTGAATGACTACCAATCCTGGCGCGGATTCGTTTCGCAGCTGTTTGGCTGCCGGGATCAATGCATTGCTTAGCATTCTCTTGAGCAATTGTACGTCAGGCGTGCTTGAGAAGCTGACTGACGATCCTTCCTTGACCTCGGAGGACCAGAAAATTCCTTGACCCAATCCAACGACTGCGATCAGCGCTGGCCACACATCCCTTTGTCGAGCAATTTCTATCTGCTCCATCAGAAATTTCGTGATTTTTCTCGCCGCCGCTCGTGGGTTCTCTTTGCTTGACCGCGCTCGGATCAGGCGTTCCGACACCTCTGGTACGATATTAAATTTAACCAGAAGCCCCGCGGCGCTTGCAGCGTTCATTATGTCATGTGACAATGCATCATAAGCCGCATCCAGCCACGCAGTAACCCCGCCAACCTCCAATCGTTTGCATTCGATCGCGATCTGTTCAGAACCCTTTGCCGCGCGGATATCGGGCATCTTTCCCTTAGAAGGTTTTGGGATAGGAAACTCCACTCGGAATCCTTCGCTCAAGAAGCAGTCCGCGATATCGAGTTCCATGGCTGACGACTCGCTGCGCTCCCTGCTGAGAAGTCCATCTATGACAATATGGCTTCCAGGTATCCCCTGTATCCGTCGTAGTCTCGCGGAAAGCCTAAGCAAGAACTCGCGGTTGGTATATACTCGGAAAAAAATAGATCGGAGAAACACATTGTCGAAATAATCACCGGTATAAGATCGACACCATTCTGCCGTAAAGATCGTTTTCAGGAAGTCAAATGCTTCCTTCACTTCTTCAATAGAGCGCGGTGTAACCTCGACCCAATTATCTTCAAGCCACCACGGGTCTGCCCACCATTCTCCGGTCTTGCGAAGGTCTTCTTCGTTTATGGCCATTCCGCTAGTGTTAGTCGCCTTCTAACATATAGTGGATATCTGATCATTTCCCATTTGCTAGCCATTGCAAAGCAAGTCCTCGCATTCTTTGCTGTGATCTCGTCACAAAAAATTGTTCGATTATGTCAAAGCAGCGTTGATAGCCGTTGCGTCTAGGCCATTTTTGAAGAAATTCGTGCGTTTCCCAATCCCTCGTCCAAAGAACCGCTGATAATTGAGGTAGGTGTCCCGACTATTGGGTCCTTTAGTTACCACCACAAAATCCGGCGTCTTTTTCCGAGACATTTGAATGCGTTTCAGGAAGTGCTTGAATTCATAATCCGCTGCGGGCAGTGAATAGCCTATAAACACCCATTTACTCGCATTTCGAAGGATATCTTCCGCTGTTAGCCATGAACGTTGGAACATAGGGAAATCAAGCGCTTTAAGATAGCTGAAAGTTGCCATTCGCGTCGTAAGGCGCACTCCTGTGCACTCTGGACATTCCCAGTATGGCGGGGTATTACTTGAGTTATTTTCGTCGCAGAGTTGCTTGGCAATCTCTGGGGAGTCCTTCGGATCGAACCAATATAGTTGACGACAGTTATCGCAATAGAGCCAGTTGGTCGAGCCGTGCATCTTGACGATTCTTAGCGAGCCCAGACCAGTCGTTTTTTTCGCCTGCTTAATTGCTCCCCTCTTTTTCGGAAAGGAAGCGGGCAGTGCAGCGCATCCGTAGTTGAAGGAATTAATCCCCTTAACTCGCTGGATCATCCGTTCAATAACCGTGTCCCAGTTCATGCATATGAATGCCGTGCGATCCGAGTCAATTTTTTTGAAGAACTCGGACAGATCTTGAAATTCATGCGACGTCAGATATTTTGCATTATTGAACCGCTCATCCAACATCCAGATGATCCGTGCGATGAACGCGCGCCGAAGTTTCCGCAATTCCTTGGGCGTGTATTTCGAATTTAGATGGTGCCCCGCATTGGCAGACAGGTCAATCGATGTAAATATGTCCTCAAGATCAGGCCAGAATGCCGATTTCGCATTGACATTGTGATCGAACACGTCATGCACGAACTGCGACAGATTTTGGACAAGTGCCTGATTGGGGTGACCACCTTGGTGCCGCGGTTCGAGCAGCGCCTCCGTAAAGTCACTCTGAAGCGGGAGACCAGCGTGACAGGAAAAGCCCGCGCCAACGATAATTGCGTTGTGAATCTCTTTTGAGTTCACCGGAGTTCCCTTATCTGTCGTTGTTTGTATCCGTTCCAAATTTTCTGAGTTCTAGTTAGGTGCTTGCTTGCTGCGCAAAGCTTAGCGCTGATGGGCCTCGGTGGCCACCAACGATGCATTAATCTCACTATGCCGCTGGTACAAAAAATTCGGTCAGGCCACTTCATCAAGCGTCACGTTTCGCCTTTGGCAGGCCATTGGCGCGCTGAAGTGGTCGAGAAACAGGCATAGCTTATCCTCTATACCCAGGCACTCGATCATGAAGCTTAAGCTGGCCAGCAGGATCAACCAAGTGTTCGGGGTCTTTGAACAAAGTCACCCTCCGCGCCACACAGCGCGGGCTCGCTATTGGAGGTGGGGTGCTGTCGCAGCCGATGGCGAACAGATCATCATGGGTTGGGATATGGCTTCAAACTGCCCGTTCTTGTACCGCCAGCAGAGCAATCCCTCAAGCGAAGACCTCTCTATGTCTAAAGCTGTGGATTCTTGGCGGTATAGCCGAGTAGCATTGCCGAAAAACCGCGAAGCGAACGTTCGGCGCACCTATATGGAAAAGGTCAGCAGTACATTACACAGACGACATAGAGATAGGAGTGCCTCAACGGCAGCTGAGGCCGACGAATACGCATAGGCTGATTGACCGTCCCGGCTACAAGCTGCCGTCGCATAGAGCCGTCCAATTCACTCGTAAGCGGCCGCACATTCCTGTCGCGTCAACGACTCGGAGACATCAACGCTTCATTCCTGAACCGTTCGAGCACCCCAAATTGGCTCATTTACCAGCACGGCTAGACGAATTGGGAATTGACTGACTCGCGACACGGCGCCAGATCGCAAGGAAATTGCACGCCAGAATGATAATCGCGCGCTCATGCGCCCGGACCTTGGCAAACCCGCGAGAGTACGGCCTCGAAAGCACCGAGGCGCGCGGCAAAGCGCTCGTCCGCCGCTTCCTTGACGGCCTGCTGTGCCAGGCGCGGCGAGCCGGAACTAAACGGGGGATGCGGATCGTATTCGAGGGAGAGTTGCACGGCCTGCGCGATGTCGGGCCCGGCGATCTCCGCCATCAAGGTGAGCGCAAAATCGATACCCGCTGTGACGCCGCCACCCGTGAATCGGTTGCCGTCGCGAACAACACGTTCTTTCACGGGGATTGCGCCCACGCGTGGCAGCAGATGGTGATACGCCCAATGCGTCGTCGCCTTCTTGCCCCGCAGAAGGCCTGCGGCGCCGAGGATGAACGCTCCCGTACAGACGGACGTGACATAATTCGCACCCGCGCCCTGCCGGCGTACGAATTCCATGGTCTCTTCATCCTCCATCGCCTGATCGACGCCGTATCCGCCCGGAATGCAGAGAAGATCGAGCGTCGGGCAATCTGCAAAAGTCGTCGTCGGCATGAGCATGAGCACCGAATCCGATGCGACGGGTTGAAGCGTCTTGGCCACGACATGTATGATCGCGCCAGGTAGCCGCGCCAGCACCTGCAGCGGCCCCGTGAAATCGAGCTGCGTGAGGTTGGGAAAGATCACGAATCCGATTTGCATGCGAGTCTCCTCCGCTACACCATCCTATCCCACCACGTGCCGGGGCACCACTTCGTGCCGTGCGCCTGCACTGTGCGGGCAGGTTAGATCGGATACCGGCGAGCATCAATGACACCGGACCGTGCTCAACTGCGGCCGCGCCGAAATCGAAGCCTGAAATCTGTGGCGGCAGACAATTGAATGCGCACGTTCGACTCTGGTCCGTGGCACGACCTCTACCTTCTTGAGTGGCCGCCTTTCAAGCCGGCGAGTGCCAGCTTTCGGGAATCAGCGCTGACCACAGCGGGTCGGAAGGGTGGGTAGCGGTTATCGAGGAGCTGCCGCTTGAATGTATCAGCCCGAATTTTTCGTTGGAACTGGTCGAGCGGCAGCAATGCGAAATGGACTAGCCACTCAGGGT
>JAJZRT010000946.1 GCA_021802595.1 Pseudomonadota bacterium | reverse complement strand
CAATACCGTGTCGGGCGCCTACCTCGCCGTCGAGCCGGGCAGCGAGGCGGCGCTCTATGCCGAACTGCACGAGCGGCCGCGCGTGCTGGGCATGGTCGCGAACAAGGCGGCGGTGCAGAGCTTCTATGCCACCATCGGGGAATTCATCCTGTTCTACAACCTGGTGGCGACGCTGCTGGCTGCAGCCATCGGCTTCGGCGTCGTCTACAACAGCGCGCGCATCGCGCTGTCTGAGCGCGGCCGCGAGCTCGCCAGCCTGCGCGTGCTGGGCTTCACCCGCGGCGAGATCGCCTATATCCTGCTGGGCGAACTGGCCTTGCTGACGCTGGCGGCGATTCCGGTCGGGTTCGGGGTCGGGATCGGCCTGGTCGGCATCCTGGTGCTGGCGTTCAAGAGCGAGCTCTACCGGCTGCCCCTGATCCTGACGCCGGAAAACTACGCCATGGGCGCGACGGTCGTGGTCGTGTCGGCGCTGCTCTCCGGCTGGTTGCTGTGGCGCCGCCTGGGCCGGCTCGATCTGGTGGCGGTACTCAAGACACGCGAATAGGAAGACGGAACCGGCATGCAGCTGCGCGGAAAACTCGGTGGAAGACTCGGAATGGTGCTGACCCTGGCCGTGGTCGTGGCGGGCCTCGTCTGGGGTTTCCTGCCGCGCGCGCTGCCGGTCGACGTTGCCGAAGTCAGGCGCGCCCCGCTCGAAGTGACGGTGGAGGAGGAGGGCAAGACGCGGGTGCGCGAGCGCTACGTCGTGTCGGCACCGGTCGCCGGCTATGCGCGGCGCATCGGGCTCGACGCCGGCGACGCGGTCCGCGCCGGGCAGGTGCTCGCGGTGATCGAGCCGTCGCGCGCGGTGGCGCTCGATCCACGCACCCGTGCGCAGGCACAGGCGCAGGCGCGCGCGGCGCTGGCGGCGCTGGCCGGTGCCGAGCAGAATGCCCGCGCAGCCGATGCCGCGGCCCGGCTGGCGCAGCAGGAGCGGGCGCGCGCCGAGGCGCTGCGGCAGTCCAACTTCGTGTCGACGCAGGCGGTCGACAATGCGCGTACCGCGGAAACGCGCGCCGTCGCGGCGCAGGCGGCGGCGCAGCACGCGGTCCGGGTCGCCGCGTTCGAACTCGAGATGGCGCGTGCAGCGGTGGCCAGTACCGCGCGACTGCAAAGCGGCGCGGCCGACGAGGTGCAGGTGCGCGCGCCGGTCGCCGCCCGCGTCCTCAAGCTGCTGCACGAGAACGAGGGTGCGGTGGCGGCGGGACAGCCGCTGCTCGAAATCGGCGACCCCGAGAGCCTGGAAGTCGAGGTCGAGGTGCTGTCGACGCAGGCAGTGAAGATCGCGCCGGGCGCGCCGGTCGTGTTAGACCGATGGGGCGGCGAAGGCGTGCTGCAGGGCCGGGTACGCGTGGTCGAGCCGAGCGGCTACACGAAGATTTCCGCGCTCGGCGTCGAGGAGCAGCGGGTGCGCGTCATCGTCGATTTCGCCTCGCCGCGCGAGGCCTGGGCGCGGCTCGGCGACGGCTATCGGGTGGAGGCGCGCTTCGTGCTGTGGGCGGGCAAGGACGTGCTGCAAGTGCCGACCAGCGCGCTGTTCCGCTACAACGACGGCTGGGCGGTGTTCGCACTGAAGCAGGGACGCGCGGAACGGGTGCCGGTGAAGACCGGCCAGCGTGCCGGGCTGGCGACGCAGGTGCTGGATGGACTGGCGGCAGGCGACAGGGTCGTCACCCATCCGGACGACCGGATCAAGGACGGCGTGCGGGTGAAACCGCGCGCCTGACCTACGTCCTGGCCTGCCCGGCCTCCCTGAGAATGTCGATCACGTCCGCATCGTCGACCTGCGGAAAATCGGCGTAGAACTGCCCCACCGCCTGGAAGAACATCGGCGTCGACAGGCACACCACCTCGTCCGCGTACGGGCGGATCTTCTCCACCGTCTCCGCCGGCGCCACCGGCACTGCGCAGATCAGGCGCGCCGGCTTCTGCGCGCGCAGCGCGTGCAGCGCCGAGATCATCGTCGCGCCGGTGGCCAGCCCGTCGTCGACCACGATGACGATGCGCCCGGCAGGATCGATCGGCGGCCGCAGCGGCGTGTACTGGGCGCGCCGTTTCCTGATGGTGTCGAGCTGGGCCGCCTTTTCCTGCGCGAGATAGGTCGGCGTGCCGCCGGCCGATTCGGCGTAGTCGGCGATGTAGCTCCATCCGGATTCGTCGATCGAGCCGAGGGCGAATTCCGGGTTGTACGGTGCACGCAGCTTGCGCACCAGCACCACGTCGAGTTCGCCATCCAGTGCCCGCGCCAGCCGCTGCCCCATCGGTACGGCCCCGCGCGGAATCGCGAGGATGAGCGGGTTCCCGCCCTTGTAGGCATCGAGCGCGACGGCCAGCCGGTCGGCGGCCTGATTGCGGTTGGCGAACATCATGGCAACTCCCTCCTCGTTTCTCTTTTCATCTTAGGCCCTGTACGCGTGGGCGCCGTCAGGGCCCCCGATGCCAGATCCGCTCGCCGTCGCGGTAGACGTCGCGTACGCGGTGGAAAGGCACTTCATGCGTGTAGCCGTCGGGGTCCGTGACCTGGAACGCGAAATGATCGCCCGGCGTGAGTTGCACCCGGTCGATCGGGACGCGGATGACTTTTTCGTCGACGCGGTCGTAGTAGCCGAGGACGAAGCGTCCTTTCGCAAAGGCCGGGTCCCAGCGGATGCGGTTGAGCAGTTCGTGGATGGGGATCATGGAAGTTGGTCTGGCGCTGGCTTCGCGTG
>JAJZRT010000945.1 GCA_021802595.1 Pseudomonadota bacterium | reverse complement strand
GGTTTCGAGGGCCGCATCGACTGGGACAGCAGCAAGCCCGACGGCACGCCGCGCAAGCTGCTGGATGTGAGCAAGCTGCACGCGCTGGGCTGGCGCGCGCGCATTCCGTTCGAGGAAGGCGTGCGCAGCACGTATGCGTGGTATCGCGCGAACGTCGCTGGACGCAAGGCGGTGGCCTGAATCGCAGTAACCCCGGGCATCTCATGGCCCAGGCGTGGCGCCGAACAGCGCGGTGGTGACGCCCTGCGGGCGCCGCCGGCATTGGATCCAGTGGCACTTGCGAGGCGCTCGCGTGATGGCAAGAGTAGGGAACGCGCCGTCCGGGATGACGTCGGAAGAAGGGGTGCGCCGTCCGGGAAGACGTTTTGCTTTTTGCTGTCATCCCGGGGCCGCCGCAGGCGGAACCCGGGATCCAGTGGCTTGGCTGTGACGGCTTGCCTCGCGCGTTGTCCACGTGGGCGGCGCAGGCACTTGTGGGGCGCCTGTCTGGATCCCGGCTCGGCCCTGCGGGCCGTCCGGGATGACATCAAGAGAAAGGGAGCGCCGTCCGGGAGGACGTCGAAAGAAAGGAACGCGGGGAAGCCGACCAGCATGGGGCGTCAAGTACCAGCCATCGCACCGGTGAAGACCGACTGTGGCCACGCCGCGTTTTTCGGCGCTCATCGGTAGACTTCACGCCGGTTGCCGATATCGATGACCAGGATGCGAAGCGCGTCGTCTTGAATGTCGCAGAGGATTCGATAATCGCCGACCCGATAGCGCCAGTACGCGCCGAGCCGGGGTCCGGTCAACGCTTTGCCAGTGGCGCGTGGGTTTCCCCGGCCGGCGATACGCGCATCCATGAAATCGAGGATGCGCCGTGCGGTCGGCTTGTCGAGCTTGCGAAGGTGCTTTCTGGCCGTGTCGGTGTAGTCAATCGTCCAGGCCAAGGTCTTTCCTTATGTGTTCGGCGGAATAGACCTTCTCTTCGCCTTTGCGGACGCGCTCCATCGTCGCGGCGGCCAGATAGTAGTCTTCCAGATCATCCAGACCGTTCGTGACCAGCTCCCGCAGGTAGTACGCCTTGGTGCGGCCCGTTTGTGTTGCCAGCCGATCCAGTCGTTGCTCGGTGACGGGGTCAAGCCGGATGGAAGTTGCCACGATCGCGCCCTCCGTGAATACGTGTATGCATTGTATCTCACTCGTTGGCCGTACACGATCGTTCGACAAGACGATCGTTCGGCGAGACCTTGGCAAGGTGCAGGACCGCGCGATGCATCGCTGAGTCAGCGGTGATCACTTGGCTGCGCGAGCGCGGCCTGTGCGCCCTCCGGGATGACGTCAAGAAAGAAGGGGGGCGCGCCGTTCGAGATGATGGCAAGAGTAAGGAACGCGCTGTGCGGGAGGACGTTTTGCCTTTTGCTGTCATCCCGGGGCCGCCGCAGGCGGAACCCGGGATCCAGCGACTTGGCTGTTATGGGTTGCCTTGCGCGTTGTCCACGTGGGCGGCGCAGGCACTTGCGGAGCGCCTGTCTGGATCCCGGCTCGGCGCTGCGCGCCGTCCGGGATGACGTCAGAGTTCAACCGCCGTAGCCATCGGGGTTGGCCTGTTGCCAGCACCAGGCGTCGCGGCACATGGCGTCGAGGTCGCGCTGCGTACGCCAGCCCATCACCTTGGCCGCGCGGGTGGCGTCGGCCCAATAGGCGGCGATGTCGCCAGGGCGGCGATCGGCCATCGTGCAGGGCAGGCTGCGGCCGCTGGCCCGCTCGAAAGCATGCACCAGCTCCAGCACCGAGATGCCGCGGCCGCGGCCGAGGTTGAGCGTCAGCAGTTGCGGCGGTTGCGCCAGCAGGTGGCGCAAGGCGGCCACGTGGCCTTCGGCCAGGTCCATCACGTGGATGTAGTCGCGCACGCCGCTGCCGTCGGGTGTGGGCCAGTCGCCGCCGAATATGCGCAACTCCGGCAGCCGGCCCACCGCTACCCTGGTGATGTAGGGCATGAGATTGTCGGGCACGCCGTGCGGATCCTCGCCGATCAGGCCGCTGGCGTGTGCGCCCACCGGGTTGAAGTAGCGCAGCCGCGCGATGCGCCAGCCGGGCTCGCCGGCAGCGAGGTCGGCCAGGATCTGCTCGATCATCCACTTGCTGCGACCGTAGGGGTTGACCGGATCGCAGCGCATGTCCTCGTGGAACTGCTCGACGCCGGGCTCGCCGTACACGGTGGCGGACGAGGAGAAGATCAGGCTGCGCACGCCGGCCCGTTGCATGGCCTCGAGCAGCGTGATGCTGCCGCCCACGTTGTGGTCGTAATACCGCAGCGGCTGCGCGGTGGACTCGCCGACGGCCTTGAGGCCGGCGAAGTGCATGACCGCCTCGATGCGCTGGGCGGCGAAGAGGCCATCCAGTGCCGCGGCGTCGCGCACATCGGCCTGGATGAGCTGCGGCTGTCGACCGGTGATGCGGCCGACGCGGCGCAGGGCTTCGGCGCTGCCGTTGCTGAGGTTGTCCAGCACCAGCGGCGTATAGCCGGCTTCGATGAGCGCGACGCAGGCATGCACGCCGATATAGCCGGCACCGCCGGTGACCAGGATGACAGGTTGCACGCGCGGCTCCTTGCCCAAGACCGGCCCCGATTGTGCGGGGATTGCGTGGCGCTGTCAGCCGCATCGGAAAACGGCGATGGTATGCATGCGGTGAAGTCGCTGGATCCCGGCTCGGCGCTGCGCGCCGTCCGGGATGACATCAAGAGAAAGGGAGCGCCGTCCGGGAGG
>JAJZRT010000944.1 GCA_021802595.1 Pseudomonadota bacterium | reverse complement strand
TCGCCGTAGCGGCGAATGCTGCCGTAGGGCTTGTCCGGTTCCAGCAGCAAGCCCTTGCGTTGATAGAACCGTATGGTTTCCACATTGACCCCGGCGGTCTTGGCGAAGGCACCGATGCTTAGATTCTCCAAATTGTTCTCCATACCGCTTGACTCCGTACATGACTACGGAACTAAGCTTACGCCATACATTCCAGATCCGAAAGGACAAGCGTATGTCTGAACCGCAAGCCGGGCGCGCTGCGCTCTTCGCCGGAGGAGTGGCCGCCATCCTCGCCTCCACCTGCTGCCTGGGGCCGCTGATCCTAGTCGCCCTGGGCTTCAGTGGTGCGTGGATCGGTAATCTGACGGTGCTTGAACCGTATCGCCCGGTCTTCATCGGTGCGGCGCTGGTGGCACTTTTCCTTGCCTGGCGGCGCATTTTCCGCCCGGCGCCAGCCTGCAATCCGAGTGAGGTCTGCGCTATCCCGGAGGTGCGAACCACCTACAAACTCATCTTCTGGGTTGTGTCCGTGCTGGTAGTGGTAGCACTCGGCTTTCCTTACATCGCCCCATATTTTTACTGATCAGGAGATTCGCCATGAAAAAACTATTTGCCGCACTTGCACTTGCCACCGCTGTCGCCCCGGTGTGGGCCACCACCCAGACCGTGACGCTGTCCGTGCCGGGCATGACCTGTCCCGTCTGCCCGATCACGGTCAAGAAAGCGCTCTCCAGGGTCGAGGGTGTGAGCAAAACTGACGTGAATTTCGACAAGCGCGAGGCCGTCGTCAGCTTCGATGATGCCAAGACCAACGTCCAGAAACTGACCAAGGCGACCGAGGACGCGGGCTATCCGTCCAGCGTCAAGCAATAAGCGGCCAGGGATCACGACATGACCTTGATCACACGAGTGGCTTGGGAGTTTTAATGACTTGCTTAAAGATCACCGGAATGACCTGCGACTCATGCGCTGTGCACATCAAGGAAGCCCTGGAGAAAGTGCCGGGCATGCGCTCGGCGGTTGTGTCCTACTCGAAGGGCATGGCGCAACTCACTACCGAGTCCGGTACGCCGTTGGAGGCGCTGACCTCCGCCGTAGCCGCACTCGGTTATGAGGCCACGCTCGCCGCTGCGCCGTCAGATTCGACGCGAAGCGATCTGCTCGATATAGCGGGCGGCGGCGCCAAATCCACTGGCGACGCCAACGGACTCCATATCGCTGTCATCGGCAGCGGCGGGGCCGCGATGGCAGCGGCGCTGAAGGCCGTCGAGCAAGGCGCACAGGTCACGCTGATCGAGCGCGGCATCATCGGCGGTACCTGCGTCAACATCGGCTGCGTGCCGTCCAAGATCATGATTCGCGCCGCCCACATCGCCCATTTGCGCCGCGAGAGCCCATTCGACGGCGGCATCGCGGTGATTGCGCCGACGATCCAGCGCAGCAAACTGCTCGCCCAGCAGCAAGCGCGCGTTGAGGAACTGCGGCACGCCAAGTATGAAGGCATCCTGGACGGCAACCCGGCCATTACCCTGCTGCATGGTGAGGCCCGTTTCAAGGACGGCCACAGCCTCATCGTGCGCTTGGCCGACGGCGGCGAGTGTGAGGTGGCGTTCGACCGTTGCCTGGTCGCCACCGGTGCCAGCCCGGCCATTCCGCCGATTCCCGGCTTGGAAGGTACGCCGTACTGGACCTCCACCGAGGCCTTAGTCAGTCCCACGATTCCCGAATGCCTGGCCGTGATCGGTTCGTCGGCGGTGGCGCTGGAGCTTGCCCAGGCATTTGCCCGGTTGGGCAGCAAGGTGACGGTCCTGGCGCGCAACACGCTGTTCTTCCGCGAAGACCCGGCCATCGGCGAGGCCGTCGCGGCCGTCTTCCGCGCGGAGGGTATCGAGGTGCTGGAACATACCCAGGCGAGCCACATCGCCTATGCACACGGCGAATTCGTGCTCATCACCGGACAGGGCGAAGTGCGCGCCGAGAAGCTGCTGGTCGCCACCGGACGAACACCCAACACACGCTGCCTGGCGCTGGAAGCGGCGAGCGTGACGGTCAGCGCCCAAGGGGGCATCGTCATCGACAAGGCCATGCGCACGAGTAGTCGGCATATCTATGCCGCCGGCGACTGCACCGACCAGCCGCAATTCGTCTATGTGGCGGCGGCAGCCGGCACCCGCGCGGCCATCAACATGACCGGCGGAGACGCCACCCTCGATCTGACCGCGATGCCGGCGGTAGTGTTCACCGACCCGCAAGTGGCGACTGTGGGCTACAGCGAGGCGGAAGCGCAGCACGACGGCATCGAGACCGACAGCCGCCTGCTCACGCTGGACAACGTGCCGCGTGCGCTCGCCAACTTCGACACGCGCGGTTTCATCAAGCTGGTCGCCGAGGCCGACTCGGGCCGTCTGATCGGTGTGCAGGCCGTTGCCCCGGAAGCCGGCGAACTGATCCAGACGGCCGTTCTCGCCATTCGGGCGCGGATGACCGTACGGGAACTGGCCGACCAGTTGTTCCCATACCTGACGATGGTCGAGGGGTTGAAGCTCGCGGCGCAGACCTTCTCTAAGGACGTGAAGCAGCTTTCCTGCTGCGCCGGGTGAGGCAAAGGAGGTGTTCGATGAGCGCCTACACGGTGTCCTGTCTGGCCCAAGATGCGAGAGTGATGCAGGTCAAGGGCGACCCCGCGCGGCATCGTGCGCGCCCGACGCCTGAGCCGTACGACGCTACGCAATATCCGCCAGAACCTGTTCTTCCCTTTAGCTACAATAG
>JAJZRT010000943.1 GCA_021802595.1 Pseudomonadota bacterium | reverse complement strand
CGTCGGTTCGTTCGCCGAACGGATGAAGTTCTCGGCCGTGCTGCTGTTCTCCGCCCTGTGGTTCACCTTCGCCTACATCCCGATGGCGCACATGGTCTGGTTCTGGCCCGGCCCCGATGCCTACACCGATGCCAAGGCGGGGGAAGCGGCGACCGCGGCATCCGGCTGGCTGTTCCAGAAGGGTGCGCTTGACTTCGCCGGCGGCACCGTCGTGCACATCAACGCGGCGATCGCCGGCCTGGTCGGCTCGTTCGTGATCGGCAAGCGTATCGGCTACGGCAAGGAAGCGATGACGCCGCACAGCCTGACCATGACCATGATCGGCGCCTCGCTGCTGTGGGTGGGCTGGTTCGGCTTCAACGCGGGCTCCGCGCTGGAAGCGGGCGGTACGGCTGCGCTGGCCTTCATCAACACCCTGAACGCGACCGCTGCTGCGGCCCTGACCTGGAGCTTTGCCGAGTGGCTGCTCAAGGGCAAGCCCTCCATGCTGGGTGCGGCCTCGGGTGCGGTGGCTGGTCTGGTCGCCATCACCCCGGCCTGCGGCTGGGTGGGCGTGGGCGGTGCGCTGGCCATCGGTGCGCTGGCGGGTGTGGTCTGCCTGTGGGGCGTCACCGGCCTGAAGAAGCTGCTGGGCGCGGACGATGCGCTGGACGTGTTCGGCGTTCACGGCATCGGCGGCATTCTCGGCGCGCTGCTGACCGGCGTGTTCAACACCTGGTCGCTGGGCGGTACCGGCATCGTCGACTACGTGAACAACAAGATCGTCGATACCACGATCGCTTCCCAGGTCTGGATCCAGGCCCAGGCGGTACTGACTGCGCTGGTCTGGTCGGGTGTGGTGGCGTTCATCTGCTTCAAGCTGGTTGACCTCACCATCGGTCTGCGTGTGCCGGAAGAGCAGGAGCGCGAAGGTCTGGATACGACCCAGCATGGCGAGCGTGCCTACAGCATGTAAGCCAGCCTGTCCCTGACGGGAATCCGGGGCGCCCTGCGGGGCGCCCTTTTTTCATTGGCGGTCCGCCCCCGTCGCGACGCGGTTCGAGGATCCCGCAACACGGGGCACGCCCTTCCTCGTCGGCGCTTGCCTGCGCCATTCCCAATTCTTTCGTGCACGCTAAAACGGTGCGCTCGCGCACTAAAAGAAGGCTCGAAATGGGTCCGAAAAAATGCCGTAGTCGGGTAATTATCCTTAATTAATCATGTTGTTATGTATTTACCCGGAGGGTGGCATGGGGGTTGCTACATGGTGCCTGAATATTACGAATATTCGATTCAGTAATACCACCCACCCCGTCAAGGAGCCCACCATGAACGTGAAGCACATCCGAAGCACCCTGAAGACCCTGTTCACCCGGCTGGTGATTCCCGCCGCCGCGGCCATGTCCATTTCGGCCCACGCGGCCCAACCGCTCAAGATCGGCTACAGCGACTGGCCGGGCTGGGTCGCATGGCAGGTCGCCATCGACAAGGGCTGGTTCAAGGAAGCCGGCGTGCCGGTCGACTTCGAGTGGTTCGACTATTCCGCCTCGATGGACGCCTACTCGGCCGGCAAGATCGACGCCGTGCTGATGACCAACGGCGACGCCCTCGTCACCGGCGCGGCCGGCGGCAAGAGCGTCATGATCATGCTGACCGACTACTCCAACGGCAACGACATGATCGTCGCCAAGCCCGGCATCAAGTCGCTGAAGGACCTCAAGGGCAAGAAGGTCGCGGTCGAAGAGGGCCTGGTCGAGCACCTGCTGTTGCTCAACGGCCTGAAAAAGGCCGGCATGAAGGAATCCGACGTCACCCTTGTCAACGCCAAGACCAACGAGATGCCGCAGGTGCTGGCCAGCGGTGACGTCGCCGCGGTCGGCGCCTGGCAGCCGATCGCCGGCCAGGCCATGAAGGCCGTGCCCGGCTCGCGCCCGGTCTACACCTCGGCCAACGAACCTGGCCTGATTTACGACGTGCTCGCCGTCAACCCGGCCAGCGCCAAGCAGAACAAGGCCGAGTGGGCCAAGGTCGTCAAGGTGTGGGACCGCGTCGTGAAGTACATCAACGATCCGAAGACCCAGCCCGACGCCGTCAAGATCATGGCCGCCCGCGTGGGCATCTCGCCTGCCGCCTACCTGCCGCTGCTCAAGGGCACGCACCTCCTGAGCCTGGCCGACGGCAAGAAGGCCTACGCCAAGGGACCTGGCTTCGGTTCGATCTACGGCTCGTCCAAGGTCGCCGACGACTTCAACGTCGCCAACGGCGTCTACAAGGCGCATCAGGACGTCGACAGCTATATCGATCCGTCCTTCACCAAGTGATGGCCTGATCCCCCAGCCTGACAACGGAGCAGAGACAAACATGATTTTCAGCCTGTTCGGTCGCGATGCGGATCCCGATGCACGCAAGCGCATGCTGCTCGCGATCGGCTCGTTCCTGCTGCCGTTGCTGGCGTGGTGCGTGGTCAGCTACGCGCCCTTCGTCTGGCATCCGAAGGTCCTCGTCACCGATCCCGGTGGCGTGGACTACTTCCAGGTCGACATGCTCGTCGACAAGGCCATGTTCAGGGAAGAAGTCGCCAACATGGCGCAGGCGCACCTCGCGCTTCCGCAGGGCACGCCCGCCAATCCGATCTACCTGCCTGCGCCCGACGACGTGGCGAAGGCCTTCTACAACGGTTTCGTCCATCCGCCCAAGAGCACCGACGTGCCTTCGATGCCCGCCAGCCTGTGGCACAGCATCCAGATCATCTTCTGGGGCTTCCTGCTCTCGTC
>JAJZRT010000942.1 GCA_021802595.1 Pseudomonadota bacterium | reverse complement strand
CATGACGCTGTTCCGCGATTTCTACGGCGCCGCGCCGGACATCAAGCCGCTGCTGGAGCGGCGCGGTCTGATCGCAGCCAGCGATACCTGATGCGGCGCTGACGATTGCGGGTAACGGGGGCCACGGAGGCCCCCGTTTTTTCCGTGCGTCGCGCTGCGCCGCAGCAGGGGGCTGATTACAATCGCGGATTCAGCCAGCGATCACCCGGCGCGTGCCCATGTCTTTGCCTACCAGTTTCGAGCCCGGTTCCATCGAGTCCAAGTGGTACGACTACTGGAAGGATCGCGGCTATTTCGCGCCCGATCCGGGGGCGCCGGGCGATCCCTACTGCATCCTGCTGCCGCCGCCCAACGTCACCGGCACGCTGCACATGGGCCACGCCTTCCAGCAGACGATCATGGACGCGCTGATCCGCCACGCGCGCATGTCCGAAAAGCGCACGCTGTGGCAGGGCGGCACCGACCACGCCGGCATCGCCACGCAGAAGATCGTCGAGAACCAGCTGGCCGCGGAGGGCAAGACGCGCCACGACCTCGGCCGCGAGGCCTTCGTCGAGCGCGTCTGGCAGTGGAAACAACACTCCGGCTCGACCATCACCCGGCAGATGCAGCGCCTCGGCGCTAGCATCGACTGGTCGCGCGAGCGCTTCACCATGGACGATGGCTTGTCCGCGGCAGTGCGCAAGGTGTTCGTCGAGTGGTACCGCGCCGGCCTGATCTACCGCGGCAAGCGCCTGGTGCACTGGGACCCGGTGCTGCAGACGGCGGTGTCGGATCTGGAAGTGGACAACGAGGAGCGCGATGGTTTCCTGTGGTCGATCCTGTATCCGTTTTCGGATGAAACCCTGCGCGGGCCGAACGGCGAACGCGGGCTGATCGTCGCCACCACCCGTCCGGAGACCATGCTGGGCGACGTGGCCGTGGCCGTGCACCCGGAGGACGAGCGCTACGCGCATCTGGTCGGCAAGACCCTGACCCTGCCGCTGACCGGCCGGCCGATTCCGATCATCGCCGACACCTACGTAGACCGCGACTTCGGCACCGGTTGCGTCAAGATCACGCCGGCGCATGATTTCAACGATTACGCGATCGGGCGGCGGCACAGGCTGAACATGTTTACCGTGCTGACGCTGGACGCACGCATCATTACGCTTGCCGACACGTTGGACAGGAATGTCTATATCAGCGGCGAGCGAATCGATTCTCCACAGACTAAATTGGAGAGTGCAGTACTCCGAACGGCAGGGACAAAAGCAGCCGCGAGCATAAGAATTCGCTATCAAGGACTGGATCGCTACGACGCCCGCAAGGCCATCATTGCTGATCTGGAGAAAGAGGGCCTGCTGGTCGAGACGAAGCCGCACAAGCTGCAGGTGCCGGTCAGCCAGCGCTCGGGCGCGGTGATCGAGCCGATGCTGACCGACCAGTGGTTCGTCGATCTCACGCGCGATGTGCTTCCCGACGGCCGCCCCGGCGGGCGCAAGGCCATCACCGAGCCCGCGCTGCGGGCGGTGACCTCGGGCGCGATTACCTTCGTGCCGGACAACTGGGCGACCACGTACACGCAGTGGCTGGAGAACATCCAGGACTGGTGCATCAGCCGCCAGCTCTGGTGGGGGCACCGCATTCCGGCGTGGTACGACGCCAACGGCGCCATCTTCGTCGGGGAGTCCCGCGAGGAAGCCTTGGCCTGGGCGCGCGCGCAGGACCATGCCGAACCCGTGGGCGAACTGCGCCAGGACAACGACGTCCTCGACACATGGTTCAGCTCCGCGCTGTGGCCGTTCTCGACGATGGGCTGGCCGCAAACCGACGGCCCTGTCGTGATCGACGGCAAGCAAGTCGCCGACTGGTCGCGCGACCAGGCCTTCCTGCCCAGCGCGGTGCTGGTCACCGGCTTCGACATCATCTTCTTCTGGGTAGCGCGCATGGTGATGGCGACCACCTACTTCGTCGGCCGCAATCCGGATGGCAGTTACGCGCCGGAACGCCAGGCGCTGAAAGATCGCGTGCCCTTCCGCAAGGTCTACATCAACGCCATCGTGCGCGACGCCGAAGGCCAGAAGATGTCCAAGTCCAAGGGCAACACCATCGACCCGCTGGACTTGATCGACGGCATCGGCCTCGAGGACCTGGTGAAAAAATCCACCGCCAGCCTGCTGATCCCGCAGGTGCGCGCCAGGGTCGAGAAGCGCATCCGCAAGGATTATCCCGAGGGCATCAAGGCGGTCGGCACCGATGCGCTGCGTTTCACCTTCGCCGCGCTGGCCACGCACGGGCGCACCATCAATTTCGACCTCAAGCGCGCCGAGGGCTACAGGAATTTCTGCAACAAGCTGTGGAATGCCGCGCGCTTCGTGCTGATGAACACGGAAGGCTTCCAGGCCAGCGGCGAGCCGCCGCTGCGCACCGCGGCGGAGAAATGGATCTATGTCCGCTTCTGGGACGAGATGCAGAGCGTCGCAGAGAACTTCGCCGCCTACCGCTTCGACCTCGTCGCGCAGGACCTGTACCAGTTCGTCTGGAACGACTACTGCGACTGGTTCGTCGAGCTGGCCAAGCTGGCGCTGGGCGACGAGAACCAGGAGGCCGCGGCCTCCACCCGCCACACCCTGCTTTACGTGCTCGAGGCCGCGCTGCGCGCACTGCACCCGATCGTCCCGTTCATTACCGAAGAGATCTGGCAGGAAGTGGCGCCGCGGCTGGGGCTGGATGGAGGCAGCATCCTGGCGCGATCGTATCCGCGCATCGAC
>JAJZRT010000941.1 GCA_021802595.1 Pseudomonadota bacterium | reverse complement strand
GTGCGCGCAATGAGCTGGGCATGGTGGCGCCGGACGAGTGGTTCGTCCGGGTGGTGCCCGCCCAATCCGTTCCGGGAAAAACGAATGAGTGATTTGCAAATCGGCTTGTTGATCGTCGGCGTCACCGTCGTGGCGGCAGTACTGGTATTCAACTGGATCCAGGAACGCCGTTTCCGCAAGCAGGCGAATGCGGCCTTCCAGGTGCCGGTGGCCGACGTGTTGATGCAGGACGCCGCTGTGCCGCACGCAATCCATGACCGTATCGAACCGGCCTTGCGGGAGCCGGTTTCCGACGACGAGGCGGAAGACGTTGCCGATGCGGCCCCCATGCCTTCCGTTGCCGGCTCGCCGGATCGGGCTGAAGCCCCCGCGCCGCCCGTCGAACACCGTCCGGCCGGTTCGCCGGCACCCTACGACGAACTGATCGAATACCGCGCCCGAATCGGCAGTGATGGCGTGGTGGCCAGCGTGTTCGCCGATGCATTCAATCAGACGCGCACGCTGGGCAAGACCGTACGCTGGCTCGGCCTGCCGGTCGGGGCGACGGCCTGGGAAGACATCCAGCCGTGGCGCGACGTACGCTACCAGCAGGTGATGGTCACCTTGCAGCTGGCCGACCGCAACGGAGCGGTGCAGGAAGAACAGCTCGCCGCCCTGTGCGACGTGCTGCAGACGACGGCACAGACGCATGGCTTGCGCCTCGCCTGCGACGACGTGGTCGATGCACTCGAGCGTGCGCAGGCCATCGATCGCTTCTGTGTCGATGTCGATGTGCTCATCGGCCTCAATGTGGTGGCGCGCGGCGAGGGCGCGGTGAACCTGACGCGCATCGTGCGCGAGGCGGAAAGCAGCGGCATGGTGCTGGGCGGGGATGGCGTGTTCCAGCTGCTCGACAGCCGTGGCGAGCCGCTCTATGCGCTGTGCAACCACGATGCCGAGCCGTTCGCCGTCGGCGCGGCGGAAGGCCAGACTTCGCAGGGCGTCACCCTGCAGTTCGATGTGCCGCGCGTACCGGATGGCCTCAAGGTGTTCGACGGCATGGTGGCGTTCGGCCGCAAGCTTGCCAACGAGACCGGCGGCATCCTGGTGGACGACAACCTGCGTCCGCTGACCGATACCGGGATCGAGAAAATCCGTAGCCAGCTCGTGCACATCTACGAGCGCATGGAAGCGCGCGGCGTGCCATCCGGATCGAGACGGTCGCTGCGCCTGTTCTCCTGATGGCAAGGTCTGATGTACTGGCGCACGCGGCCGCGCTGCGCCGGGAAATCGAGCGTCACAACTACGCCTACTACGTCCTCGACGCACCGACCATTCCCGACGCGGAATATGATCGCCTGTTCCGCGACCTGCAGGCACTCGAAGCCGAGCATCCCGAGCTCGCCACCCCCGATTCGCCCACCCGTCGTGTCGGCGGCAAGCCGCTGGACGGCTTTGCGCCGGTACGCCATGCGGTGCCGATGCTGTCGATCCGCACCGAGACCGATACCGAGGCCAGCGGCGCACAGGCGTTCGATGCGCGGGTGCGCAAGGAACTCGGGCTGGCGGAATCCGATCCGCCGGTCGAGTATGCCGCCGAACTGAAATTCGACGGCCTGGCGATCAACCTGCGCTATGAGCATGGCGTGCTGGTTCAGGCCGCCACCCGCGGCGACGGCGAGACCGGCGAGGACGTCACCCAGAACATTCGCACCGTCCATGCCATTCCCCTGCGCCTGCAAACGGACAAGCCGCCTGCCGTGCTGGAAGTACGCGGCGAGGTGTTCATGCGGCGCGACGATTTCGAGCATTACAACGCCAAACAGCGCGAGGCCGGCCGGCCCACGCTCGTCAACCCCCGTAACGGCGCGGCGGGCAGCATCCGCCAGCTCGATCCGGCGATTGCCGCGCAGCGGCCGCTGTCGTTCTTTGCCTATGGCCTCGGTGAGGTGCAGGGCTGGGCGCAGCCATCCACCCACAGCGCCACCCTCGACGCGCTGGAAAAACTGGGCGTGCCGGTGTGCGCCGAGCGCATCACCGGGCCGGGGGCGGCGGCGCTGGTGGCCTTCCACGACGACATCGCGGCGCGGCGCGACAGCCTGCCGTTCGACATCGACGGCGTGGTGTACAAGGTCAACCGCCTGGCGCTGCAACAGGAACTCGGCTTTGTCACGCGCGAACCGCGCTGGGCGGTGGCGCACAAATATCCGGCCCAGGAGCAGCTCACCACTGTGCTGGGCATCGACGTTCAGGTCGGGCGCACCGGCACGCTGACGCCGGTGGCGCGGCTGGCGCCGGTCTTCGTCGGCGGCGTGACGGTGACCAATGCCACTCTGCACAACCAGGACGAGATCGACCGCAAGGACGTGCGCGTGGGCGACACCGTCATCGTGCGGCGTGCCGGTGACGTCATTCCCGAAGTCGTCGCGGCGGTGATCGACCGCCGGCCCGTTCCCGCGCCGCCGCGCTTCAACATCCTGCAAAGCTATCCCGTCTGCCCCGTGTGCGGTTCGCATGTGGTGCGGCTGGAGGGCGAGGCAGCGGCGCGCTGCACCGGCGGCCTGTACTGTCCGGCGCAGCGCAAGCAGGCCCTGCTGCATTTCGCGGGCCGGCGCGCGATGGACATCGAGGGGCTGGGCGACAAGCTGGTCGACCAGCTTGTCGATCGCGGCCTCGTGCACAGCCCCGCCGATGTCTATGGCCTTCGCCTCGAGACGCTCGCCGGCCTGGAACGCATGGCCGAGAAATCGGCGGCCAATCTGCTGGCGGCGATCGAGG
>JAJZRT010000940.1 GCA_021802595.1 Pseudomonadota bacterium | reverse complement strand
AGTTCTTGCATTCTTTTGTTTCGTGTGTATAATTCAATACATGGACGAAACGTATTCGTTCACCCGCCCCGGCGGAACCGGGAATCCTGATAGGAGCAACATCATGGAAATCATCAAAACATATACCCGCCGCAATGAAATTTTGAACCGCGACATGGCGACGGTTCGTTTGATTCGTCTGGATGACGGGTTGCGGCTGGTGTACGAATTTCTGGACGCAGATCCCGGCTTTTATCATGACGCTGGCAGCAACGTTTCTCTGTTTGGCGAGGCGACGCGCCTGAAAAATATTTCTGATGCAGCGGTGATCCAGGAGGAATTCGCTGAAATTCGATTCTCTGATGCTCGGGCAACCATTTAAATCGTTGGAAATGGAGGCCACAAAATTAGCAATTTCGCATCCCTAATGCGCCGCGCCGACACTCTCCGCCGTTTGGCGAGTGAACCCATAAATGAATCATGGTGGACAGGCTACATGCGCGGGTTACGCCGCGCTCACCACGGCGAACGGTTCGGCACCGCTGCCGAGCATGAACTGTGGCTGGCGGCATCCGAGTCCTCCGACCCATCACGCGCCGCACTCGGTCGCGGGTATGCAGCCGGTCTAAAATTGGAACCACTCGACCCTGATTAATATGGCGCGCAAAAAATCCTACATCGAGCAATCCGCCGACGAGGGGCTGATCGACCACGCCACGGCGCGAGGGTTGGCCGTTGCGTTGACCGGGCGCGGTGGCCCCGGTCGTGGGCAGGGAATCAGAGCTTCTGACGGCGCAACCGGACTCAAGCGCCGCAACATCAGCATTGACGATGCGAGCGCGGACGTGCTCCGCGCTTTGGGCGATGGTGATTTGTCGGTCGGCATCCGCCGCGCTGCCGCAGAAATATCAAAACGGGCGTAAAAAAAGCCCCGGCGCGGGTGGCGTATCTGGGCTTTGGATGCACTTATTTGCAGGATTGCATAAATGCTAGCATACGGCGTGGAAAATCACAATGGCTTTTTTTCATCCTCACCACGGCACCAGCCCCGCCTCCTGAAAAGCCGCTTCCGCCTTGTCGATCGCCCGATGTTCCAGCCCCGTCAGCATGCGATTGATGCACGCCCACCGCTCGGTAATCGTGTTGGCGTGGACTCCGTAGACCTTGGCAATGTCCTTCAGGTGGCAGCGCTGGCCGTAGAACCGCTGCACCAGGTTGTCGACCATCCGCCGATCGTGAACGCCCGTCCCGAGTGATGCAGTCGCCGGCCTGATGAGCACCAGCTTGGCCCCGAGGCTTTCCCGTTGGTCGAGAGCGAAGCGGGCCACCACGGCGCAGCGCTCGAACTCGGGCAGGGTTTCGACGATGGCCCGGATCAGCCCGGCCTGCGCGGCGCCGTCAAGCCCCACCAGCCCCTTGCCGCTGCCGATGCTGCCACGCATGAGCCGCGCCATCGGTGTGGGCTGGTACTGCTGGGTGCTGTACCGGTAGGCGAATGCCAGGGCGGCGTAGGTGCTGTCGAACAGCGGCTCCGCCTCAGCCCGTGATGTGGCTTGGTTGCTCATTTTGAATCGTCCCCTCCTGATAAGCCTTGCAGCGGCGCCCGTGGTTGCGGCGCTTCCCCTTGTCGTCCTTCGCGGTGCAAATCGTGATCGCCTTCCCCCAGATCGTCTCCGTGTGCTCTCTGGCGCATCCCTTGCACGTCCTGGCCTCCTCGGCGATCAGGATGTCGAGCGGGCTCTTGTTGAGCAGGCGGGATGGGATTTCGCGCTCGGCCATCACGGTTCGACCGCCTCGCGCGAGAACCGCACCCGAACCTGGCCGCCCTTCACCACCTCGTCGGATAGCCAAGGATGGATGCGGAAACGCTTGTCATCCAGCCCTAGCGCCTGCGCCACGCCGTCCCGGCCAGCCTTGAATGCGGCGATGCAGTTAT
Source organism: Pseudomonadota bacterium (assembly GCA_021802595.1). The sequence goes on along the minus strand of JAJZRT010000940.1, from coordinate 843 downwards.
CATCGTCCCGGTGGCGGCGGTCAGGCGGGCACATAGTTATCCACAGGTGGACAATTCCGTCCCAGTCGATGCGGATGCCGGAAGCCTTGGTAAGCCAGTGGCATTCCTCCCGGTACGACTTCACGGCCTTGTTCCTGACAGCCCAATGGACGCGCTTGTTCGGTGACAGGACGGCGGGGGGCCAGGGGAGGATCAGCGTCGTCATTGGATCAGCCCGTCCGTCATCTTCAGCAGATCGACCTCAGACACGCCATAGGTCGCCTCGAACCCGCGCTTCCCGAGGCCGTGATAACCTTCCTTGCTGCGGTGGTGATAGGCGCATAGCGGGATGGTGCGGTCATGGGGTGCGCGCTGGCTCATGCCTTGGCCGTCTCGCAGGTGGTGAATTTCCGGGGGCGTGCCGGGCGTGCCGAGGTGACGGCACAGGATGCAGCCCATTTCTGTCAGCTTTCCGAAGCGGATTCGCTCGGCTTTGGTCATGCGGCCATTTCCTCATCAGCCAGCCATCGAGCCTTGCACACGGCAGCGCACCAGCGCACAGGCGGCGACTTCAACCCCTGACTGCTCGGGTCGTCGCCCAGGCAAAATGCCATCGTGATCGCGTCGATGCACTGCTCCTTGGACAGGTTCAGGCTTGAGCCGCCCAGCATGATGAAGCCGGCCGCCCCTTCGCCGCGGTCGATGGCCGGCATCATTCGCCAGCCGAGGATTGTCCCGGCGATCATGTGGCGCCAGTCGTCTTTGCTGAGTCGGTTGCCGTGCCAGTCGATCTGAGCGGCCAGGTCGCCACAGGCAGCGTTGAGGATCTTGCGCTGCTGTTCGGTCAGGGCTTCGCGCCAAGGT
>JAJZRT010000939.1 GCA_021802595.1 Pseudomonadota bacterium | reverse complement strand
ATACCGGCGCATGCCCCAGGTCTTCCACGGCAACCCGCAATTCTTCAACGATTACCCCGAGCTGGTCAGCCGCGCCGCCCGCACCATGCTCACCGTCGACGGCGTGGACAAGAAGGCCAAGGAGCGGGAGATCCGTCGCGACTTCTCGGGCCGCCGCTCGCTCCTGGGCCTGATGGGCGACGCCTTCAAGATGTGGAGGGCTTTCGAATGATGACCAGCAAAGTCGAGGAACGGCTGTTCCAGAACCGCTACCGCGTGGACAGCGGCCGGCCGCATATCAACATCATCGATCCGGAGATCTGCCACGGATCCTGCAAGGACAAGGACTGCACCCATTTGTGCCCGGCCGCCTGCTACACGCAGGAAGGCAACGGCCGCGTCGTGCTGATCACCGACGGTTGCCTGGAATGCGGCACCTGCCGGGTCATCTGCAACGAGCACCGCAACGTCAACTGGGAATACCCGCGCGGCGGCTACGGCGTTCTTTTCAAATTCGGCTGACGCGCATGGCAACGCGCCTTTTGCTGGCCAGAGGTGGCGGGCGCCATGAGCGTTTCCCTCACCCCTGCCCTCTCCCGCGTGCGGGCGAGGGGGACGCGGAATCGCTCCGCGATGTTTCACCTTAACTCAAGGATTTATCGTGCCCAAACCGGAGAAACACGTTTTCATCTGCGGCCAGAACCGCGGCCCCGGCCATCCCCGGGGTTCCTGCGCGCAAAGCGGCGCCACTGGCGTGTGGGAAGAATTCGCCTTCGAATTCCAACAACGCAACCTGGGCGGCAAAATCGGCCTCACCAACACCGGCTGCCTCGGCCCCTGCAACGGCCCCCATGTGCTGGTCTATCCCGAGGGCATCATGTACGGCAAGGTCGGCAAGGAGGACGTCGCCGCCATCGTCGAGCAGCACGTGATCGGGGACCAGCCGGTCGAGCGGCTCATGCTGCCCAAGGACGTATGGTAGTCGGCACCCCCGGCGTCGGACGGGAGGACATGCCCGCCGCCATCGGCGAGCGCCTTGAGTCAGCGGCCTTCAACGTGTACCGCGATCATGCGCGCGCCGAGGCCGAGCTGCTCGCCGCCCAGCAGGCAGCGCCCGACTATCTGCCCGGTTATTACGCGCTGTACAAATTCTATTTCTACCGCCAGCGCCTGCCCGAAGCCCGCCGGATTGCGCTCCAGGGGTTACACCGGGCCGCTGCGCTGGCCGGCTTTGATGCGGATTGGCGTCAGCTCGGTACAACCTCCGCCGACTGGCGCCGCGATGGCGGGGCCGCGCATTTTTATCTGTTCACGCTTAAGGCGCTGGCCTTCATCAGCCTGCGCAGCGGCGAGCCGCAGGCCTGCCGAGAACTGCTCGACAAGCTGGACGAACTCGATCCCAGCGACTCGGTGGGCGCCTCGGTCATCCGCGAACTGGCCGCGGGCGCGTCCCAGCCTGCCTGAATCCGCCTTCAGCCAAACCGATTTTTTTAGAGACGAAAGGAAACACGTGGCCACCATCACCGAATCAGCCCTCGCCCGGGTGGAAACAGAAGGGCGGCTGTTGAACCCGGTCTTCAAGGACAAGACCCATGTCGCGGGCCGCTACGGCTTTCGCGGCGACATCGCGCTCAAATTCGCCGAGCAGTTCGCCGACGAAAAGCGTCCGCCGGAAATCAGCACCGACCAGGTCATGGCGATTGCCGAAGTGGGCAAGCCGGGCATCCCCTTCCTGGCCGGGTTCCTGCTCTCCTTCGAATACCTCAAGCTGCTGGCCGAAGTGTTGCAGGACGAACTGGTGCCGGAAGGCAAGTATTTCGTCTTCTGCGACAACATCGATCTCTCCTCCAAATACCGCGTCCCCTACGGCAAGACCACGTTCTATGTGCTGCCGATCTTCGAGGCCACCGTTTACAACGAGCTGCTGGAACTGCTCTATCTGGAAAAGAACGATCTCAAGAAGCTCGACACCGCCGGCAAGCTGGACAAGGTGGCGGAGACCGCACTGGGCTTCGACGCGGATTTCGAGACCATCAGCTATGAGGACGGCTTGAAGCGCATGGGTCCGGTGCGCAACCTGGGCGAGAACCGCCCGGTATGACCATGCTCCTGGGCGCCATGCTCTCGCTCATCGAGGAGGCCGGCGTCGTAGTGCTGACACTCACCGAGGGGTTGGAGCAGAGCGAATTCCTCGGCTCCTTCCTCACTCGGCGCGAGGTCAAGCGCCAGATCGACACCATCACGCTGACGGTGGCGAACCTGTCGACAGCTTCCCGCCGGTGCCTGCCGGAAATCGACTGGGATGGCTGGACCGCGTGCGCGCTGGGCCTCGACCAGGGCGGCGAGGCCGAGGACGACGCCCTGTGGTTCGCGCTGCGCTCGCTCGTTCCCGCCATGCTCATGTGGCTGCGCGTCTACCGCAGCAACCAGCCGGAGCTTTTCAGCCTGATGGACAGCACCGCGCCGTGACCTACGGTACCCCCATGCCAGCCACCCAATCTGAAATCATGGTGTCCCACGACGATCCGAATGCAAGCTGCCGCTACTTCGTCAGCTACAGCGGCGTGCAACTGCCCCTCAACCTGGTGCAGCCCTTGGAGCCCGACGGGCTCAACAACCGCAATACCTACTTCCGCGCCTGGTATAACTCCCAGGGACAACTGGTGACGTGCCAGAAGATCGTCTACGGCGAGATCGAAATGGAGCACCGCTACGAATATCGCGTCGACGGTCGATTGGCCTCAGCCCGCATCATCGATGCGGAAGGGGAAGTCACCGAACT
>JAJZRT010000938.1 GCA_021802595.1 Pseudomonadota bacterium | reverse complement strand
TCGCCGGCACGGCATGGCTTGTCGCGATCGCCGGTCCGGTGCAGTTCACCCCCGGAGGAGCACTGCTCGCCGCCGAATCCCACACCTTCGCGCTTCGGTGGGTGTTCGCCTTGATGGCCGCCGGATTCTGCGTGAAGGCTGCACTCATGCCCCTGCACGGGTGGCTGCCTTCAGCTATGGTCGCCCCCGCCCCCGTAAGCTCGCTTCTCCACGCGGTAGCCGTGGTCAAAGCGGGCGTCTTCGGCATCGTGCGTTTGGTCAACGACTTGTTCGGTCCCGAGCTCGCCACCTCCCTCGGTGTCGCGCAGCCCCTGGCGCTGGCCGCCGCTGTCACCATCGGGGTCGCAAGCGTGATCGCGCTTCGGCAAGACGATCTCAAACGGCGCCTCGCCTACTCGACTGTGGCACAACTCGCCTACATAACCCTCGGTACCGCCCTGTGCACCCCGCTCGCGGCGGCAGGCGCGCTGGCACACCTAGCGCACCACGCGGTCATGAAGATCACGATGTTCTTCACCGTGGGAAGCCTCGGCCAGACACTCCATGTCAAGGCGCTTGGCACGATGGGCGGCGTAGCGCGGCGATTGCCGCTGACGATGGCGTCGTTCGCCGTCGCCGCACTGGCGCTTGCGGGGGTGCCTCCGCTTGCCGGCTTCGCGAGCAAATGGCTGCTCGCGGGAGGCGCGTTCGAGTCGGGAGACTGGTGGGCGCTGCTCATGTACGTTTTGGGCGGCGCACTGACCCTCGGATACATGGTGCCGATCCTGCTCGCGTCCCTCCGTCCAGGTGCGCACGAGCCCGCCGAACGTTGGGAAAGTGACCCACGCATGTTGTGGCCGATCATCGCGGTCGCCCTCGCGTCGGTCGTGTTCGGCGTTTCGGCGAGCGCGCCGTGGTCCCCAGCCCGTTGGGCCCTCGCTGCGATCTCCCCGGTGTTCGGCGGGTGGACGCCGTGACGGCACCCGGCAGCGCCTGGCTGTGGGTCGCCGACTCCACAGCCGTCCTTTTCGGATCGCTCTTCGCGCTGGTGTGGCTGGTCGGAGGTGTGCATTCGTACGTGACGCTGCCCTCCGCCGGCAAGCTCCGGTTCTTCGCGTATTACCTCCCAGCCTCACTAGGTGGCACAGCGACGGCTTTCGCCGGCGATGCTATTTCCTTCTATGCGTGCTTCTCGCTGATGAGCTTGGCATCCTGGGGTCTCGTGACACACTCTGGAACGAACGCCTCGCGCCAAGCCGGCGCCATCTACCTGGCGCTGACGGCGTTCGGTGAGGCGCTCCTGCTGGCTGGACTCGTGGCGCTGTCCTCCGCCGCGGGGAACACCGAGCTGAACGCCTTCGTGAACCTCGCGCCCTCTACCGGCGCCACCTTCGGCGCTGCCCTGGTCCTCGGAGCGGTCGGGGTGAAGATCGGAGCATTGCCGCTGATCGGCATCCTGCCACTCACGTACGCGACCGCGCCCGCCGGTGCAGCCGCTGCGCTCGCGGGCGCCTCCACCAAGGTTGCCGCGCTGACGCTCGTCCGCCTTCTGCCATTCGGGGCTCTGCCAGTCGCCGTGTCCGAAGCGGTCATGGTCGCTGGTCTTGCCACCACGTTCGTTGCCGTGGCAGTCGGCCTCTTTGCGGTGTCCGCTCGCGGCGTCCTCGGCTACTCGAGCGCAAGCCAGATGGGACTCGTGATGCTGGCGGCGGGATCCGGGCTCGCTGATTCTGCAGCAACCGAGCTGGCCCGAGGCGCGATTCTCACGCTTGCGCTTCACCACGGATTCGCCAAGGCGGCGCTCATGCTGGGCAGCGACGTGGTCCCGGGGCTTTCCCCCGGCATGCGTCGTCTCGGTACAGCCCTCCTCGCGCTGCCAGCACTTGCGCTCGTGGGAGTCCCGCTCACCACCGGCTTTGCGGCCAAATACGCGTTGAAAGACGTCTTGCTCGCACTGTCAGGTGTGCTGCCCGAAACGGTCTACGCGCTGCTTCCTTGGACGGGGGTCGGCACGGCTCTTCTCATGCTGCGCTTCTTCCGCGTGCTTGCCAACGAACGCACGGCTGCCCGATCGGCGGCGGCGTGGCCTGGATGGGTCGTCCTGCTGCTCGCCACAGCTTCAGCTGCTTGGCTGTGGCCGGGCGCCGCGGGTCAGGCCGCCGAGCGAGGCATGCTCGCCGTTCCGGCCCTCGTGACGGCACTGTGGCCTGGCCTGCTCGCCGTCATGCTTGTGGTCGCGCTGCGCCTCGCGCGCGTCAGACCGCCGCGTTGGAATGTCAAACCCGGCGACCTGCTCTTGCTGGCGCCGCTTGCGGTCGGCGCTGCCGACGCTGCGCTTGCACTACCCCGCTCGAGGCGGCCGATGCGAGACCGCTCTGCGCTTCCTGCACTCCTACTGCGCGCCGAACGTGTGTGGGTGTCGTGGCCCGTGGCGGCGACAGCGTTCGTTGTCTTTGTGTTGGCCCTCTCGGCACTGACGGCGGGATGACGCGAGTTGGCAGCCCCTATCAGACGCCGTACTTGACCTGGATCCGCTTGGCCTGATCAAGGCGGAACAGTCCGCGTTCCAGATCCTTGGGGTCCGAGATGTTCTCGATCGCCCACTTCAGGATCTCGCGGGGCACCAGAGGATAGCGCTTGCGCGCCTCGGCCACGGTCATGATGCGGCTCCTTCTACAACTAGGCTACGACTGTGCTGCAGCGGCTCGCGACAATAATCCCCGTACAGCGGGATTCTGCACCCGACGGTACCCAACCGTCAAGTGCTTGTGGAGCGCGCCCTGA
>JAJZRT010000937.1 GCA_021802595.1 Pseudomonadota bacterium | reverse complement strand
GAGGCGATGATCCGCGACATGGACGACATGGGCACGCTCTCCAGGCAGTTCGCCGAATTCTCGCTCATCGAGGCGGAAACCGCCCGCCAGGTCGATCTCGATGCACTGTGCAATGAACTGGCCGCAAGCTTCGCGGTGCGCAAGCTGTCCGTCGCAGTACGCGGTACGCTGGGATCGGCTGCCGTGCCTGCGCACGGCCTGCGCCGCAGCCTCGCCAACCTGCTGGAAAACGCCCACCGCCACGGCCAGCCGCCGGTGGAACTCGAGCTCGCGCGCACCGCCGATGCGATCCGAATTACCGTCGTCGACCACGGTGCGGGCATCACGGAAGCCGAACTCGAAACCGCCAAGCGCCCCTTCTGGCGCGGCAACGCCGCGCGCACCGGCGCGCGGGGCACGGGCCTGGGCCTCGCCATCGCCGAACGCTACGCCCGCCAGGCAGGCGGCAGCCTCACCCTCAGTAACCGCAATCCGGGTTTGGCCGCGTGCCTGAGTCTGCCGCTGGCAAGCCCAGCATGTCCCGCGCCACCGCCTCCGCAACCTTGATGCCGTCGACGCCGGCAGAGAGAATCCCGCCCGCATAACCCGCCCCCTCGCCCGCCGGGTACAGGCCCTTGACGTTCAGACTCTGGAAATCGTCACCGCGGGTGATGCGCACCGGCGACGAAGTGCGTGTCTCGACGCCGGTCAGTACTGCGTCCTTCATCGCAAACCCCTGGATCTGTTTGTCGAAGGCCGGCAGCGCCTCGCGGATCGCCTCGATCGCATAAGGCGGCAGGGCCGTGGCGAGGTCGGTCAGGTGCACGCCCGGCTTGTACGAGGGCTCGACGCTGCCGAGCGCCTGCGACGGCCGGCCTTCGAGAAAATCGCCGACCAGCTGGCCCGGCGCCTGGTAGTCGCCGCCGCCCAGCACGAAGGCGCGCGACTCGAGTTCGCGCTGCAGCCGGATGCCGGCGAGCGGATCGTCGCCGGGAAAGTCCTCGGGCGTGATGCCGACGACGATGCCGGCGTTGGCATTGCGCTCGTTGCGCGAATACTGGCTCATGCCGTTGGTGACGACGCGCCCGGACTCCGAGGTCGCCGCGACCACGGTGCCGCCCGGACACATGCAGAAACTGTAGACCGCTCGCCCGTTTTTGGCGTGATGGACCAGCTTGTAGTCGGCCGCGCCGAGCAGCGGATTGCCTGCGTTCGGCCCAAGCCGTGCACGGTCGATCAGCGACTGCGGGTGCTCGATGCGAAAGCCGATCGAGAAGGGTTTGGCTTCCAGATACACGCCGCGCGCGTGCAGCATCTCGAAGGTGTCGCGCGCGCTGTGGCCGAGCGCGAGCACGACGTGACGGCTGCGCAAGGTCTCGCCGTCGGCGAGCGTCACGCCGGCTATCCTGCCATCCTCGATCTGCACGTCGGTCACGCGCTGCTGGAAACGGATCTCGCCGCCCAGCTGCTCGATCTCGTGGCGCATGGCCTCGACCATGGACACCAGGCGGAAGGTGCCAATGTGCGGCTTCGACACGTACAGAATTTCCTCCGGCGCGCCCGCCTTGACGAACTCGGTCAACACCTTGCGGCCGAGATGCCTGGGGTCCTTGATCTGGCTGTAGAGCTTGCCGTCGGAGAAGGTCCCTGCCCCGCCCTCGCCGAACTGCACGTTCGACTCGGGGTTGAGGGTTTTCTTTCGCCACAGCCCCCAGGTGTCCTGGGTGCGCTCGCGTACCGCCTTGCCACGTTCGAGCACGATCGGTCTGAAGCCCATCTGCGCCAGCACCAGTGCTGCGAAAATGCCGCACGGGCCGAAGCCGACGACGACCGGACGTTCGTCGAGTTTTTCCGGGGCATGTCCGACGAATTGGTAACCCATGTCAGGAGACGGCTTCACATGCGGGTCGTTGCGGAATTTCTTCAGCAGTGCCGCCTCGTTCCTGACCTCGACATCGACCGCGTAGACCAGCAGCAGCGCGTGTTTCTTGCGCGCGTCGTAGCTGCGCTTGAAGATGCTGAAGCCGAGCAACGCATCATCCGCCAGTTCCAGACGCCTCAGGATCGCCGCACGCAGCGCCTCGGGCGGATGATCGAGCGGCAGTTTGATTTCAGTCAGTCGCAACATGGTGTGAGTGTAGGTAATTCAAGACGCCCTGCCCTGCGGCACGGCCACTGGCGAAACAGGCCGACAAGAGATAGCCGCCGGTCGGCGCCTCCCAGTCGAGCATCTCGCCGGCGCAGAATACGCCGGGAAACGCACGCAGCATCAATTGATCGTCGAGCGCCTCGAAACGCACGCCGCCGGCGCTGCTGATCGCTTCCTCGATGGGGCGCGCTGCGACCAGCGTGAGCGGCAGCGATTTTATCGTGCTCGCAAGCTTCTCCGCGTCGCTCAATTCATCCCTGGACAGGAATTCATGCAGCAGCGCCACTTTCGCGCCCTTAAGGCCGGTGCGGCTCTGCAGGTGGCTCGCCAGCGAACGTGCGCCCCGTGGATGCGACACCTCGGCTGCGACCCGTTCCAGCGGCCTGTCGGGCAGCAGGTCGAGCTCGACCGTAACCGGGCCCATCGCCGCGATCGAATCGCGCAGCGGCGCCGACAGCGCGTAGACCAGACTGCCCTCGATGCCGGTGTCGGACAGCATCAGTTCGCCGCGGCGTTCGTGCGTGCGCCCCGAGGCGTCGGTGAAACGCAGCGCGACGGTCTTCAGCGGCTGGCCGGCGAAGCGGTTCCGCAGAGGCTCGCTCCAGCCACCCGCAACGTCGAAACCGCAATTCGAC
>JAJZRT010000936.1 GCA_021802595.1 Pseudomonadota bacterium | reverse complement strand
AAAACTGTCCCGCATCCGGAGTCTTGAGCATTTCCACAAACACCCCCCGTGCGTCCGCGTGCACCGGAACCGGGTAAGAAAATGCCTCGACCGGAAGGTAGCTGACATAGGTGGCATACAGGGCTCGCGTCAGACCCGTACCCACCTTGTCGATATACAGGGAGTCACGACCGGCCCGAAAACTACGGATCTTCTCCGCGAGTGTGCCCACCGATATGGTGTAGGTCGGCCCGGCCTCCGCATACGCGCCCGGCGGCGGCGCCTGCCGCTTGCCGTCAAGAACCTCCATAAACACGGCCATCAAGTCGTCTACGTAGACCAAGGTTAGCGGGGCATCGAAGTCCTTGATTTGAATAGGCAGGTCACGCGCCAGGTTGTGGCAGAAGGTCGCCACCACCGAGTTGTAGTTGGGACGGCACCATTTGCCAAACACGTTGGGCAAACGGAAAACGTGAACGGGAACGGCATGGCTCTCTGCCAATTGAAAGAGCGCCTGCTCCGCGGCACGCTTGCTGAGTCCGTAGGGATTGGCAAGCGCAGCCTGGATGGACGAAGTGTAGACCACCGGCACACGGCGCCCGCTCTCGATGCTCAGGGCTGCCAGTTCTTGAGCCAACCGTCGCGTGAGATCAGCGTTTCCGGTGCTGAATTCGGCGGGGTCCTCAGGCCGGTTGACTCCAGCCAGATGGAAAACAACATCTGCCCGCCTGAGCTTGTCGCGCAAGGATTGCACAGGGTCAAGGCGGGTCAGCGTCAGAATCTCGATATCGGCGCGCTCCGACAAATGCAATCGCAAATTGCGGGCAACGAAACCGTCAGCACCGGTGATTAGGACGCGGGTCACGGGAACGCCTTTTCAGTCCACGGCCTCGGCCGCTTCCCCGCGCACGATACGCTGCATGAAATCCAGCTTGAGCAGGAGCTTTTTCATGCCTTCATGGTCAAGCCGGGTCGTATTGTGCGAGTTGTAATCCTCGCCATGCGTGCTGAGCGTAAGGCGACGCTCGCCTTGCTCTACGAATTTCGTGTAGTTCAAATCTCGCCCATCAGGGGGCACCCTGAAGTAGTCTCCCAAGTCCTCGGCACACGCCATTTCCTCGCGTCCCAGCAAAGTCTCATAGAGCTTCTCACCGTGACGCGTGCCAATCTCGTGAATCGGATGATCGGGCTTGCCCATGAGACTGAGAATGGACTCCGCCAACACCCGTACCGTGGCAGCCGGAGCCTTCTGCACAAAAATGTCTCCGTTGTTGCCGTTCGTGAACGCGAACAACACCAGATCCACGGCATCATCCAACGTCATCATGAACCGGGTCATGCTCGGGTCGGTAATAGTGATCGGCTGCCCCGTGCGAATCTGATTGACGAACAGCGGGATGACCGAACCACGCGATGCCATGACATTGCCATAGCGCGTGCCGCAGATGACCGTACCCGTGCCCTCCAGATTGCGACTGGTCGCGACCATGACCTTCTCCATCATGGCCTTGGAGATTCCCATGGCGTTGATGGGGTACACCGCCTTGTCGGTGCTGAGGCAGACCACCCGCTTCACCCCCGCCTCGATAGCGGCCTGCAGCACATTCTCGGTGCCCAGGACGTTCGTCATGACAGCCTGCATGGGGTGAAATTCGCAGGAAGGAACCTGCTTGAGCGCTGCCGCGTGAAAGACGTAATCGACTCGGCGCATGGCGGCCGCCACGCTTCGCGAATCACGCACGTCCCCAATGTAGAACTTCAGCTTCGGATTCGCATAGTGCTTGCGCATGTCATCCTGCTTCTTCTCGTCGCGGCTGAAAATCCGGATCTCGGCAATATCGGTGTCGAGAAAACGCTTCAGCACCGCCCCGCCAAATGAGCCCGTGCCCCCCGTGATCAATATCGTCTTGCGCGCAAATTCTTTCATTTTCAAACAGCCTTGATGACTTTCTTGAGCAGTTGTTTCAATGGCTGGGGCAGCAGGTACTGCACCAGTCGTTGGGATTTGATACGAAACACCGGCTTCAAGCCGGCCGAGAAGCCCGGCCGCAGTGCCCGCACCTCCTTCAACACATCCGTCAGCGCCACCTCGTAGGCCTCATAGACCGTCTTGGGTTCCGTACCCATGGCCCTGTATGAGCCGGACAGGCGATCAAAGCCGCCATTAGACAGTAATTGGAACTGGTGGAAATGGTAAAAGACCAGCGGCGCACCGTCCACGGTGATTGTCCCCCGGCCATCCTCCCCGAAGCGGTACTGCGAGTAATTCCAGGGTGCGATACCTGCCCCCGGATGCTGCAGAATGCGCAGGCCGCTGTACTTGCCCGGCCACTGGTCCAGGTACTTCTGGTCGCCCATGCGATCTTGCTCCAGGCGATGGAAACACCACTCGATGCACTGCTCGCGCCAGCGGGCCAGACAAGCCAGACCCTGCTCGTCACGACGAAACCCGACCCACTCCACGCAGAAACGGCCATTGACTTCCAGGTGCTTGAGCGCAGGCGGGAAGCGATGCTCGATGATGACGATCGACGCGTCCCCGATCTCGTCGAACAACGGCTGCAGCGACGAATAGAAATACAGATCCGCATCCAGATAGGTGATTGCATCGATGTCCGGATTCTGCTGCAACACATACCAGGGCAGACACGGCGACAGTGTCCAGCAATATTCCGCCACGCTGCGGCCAGACTTGACTGCAAGCAGCGCTTCGTCCTCCACCTCCGAAAGCGAGAGACATTTCACATCCGGTAGACGTAGCTGTTCCAGGATCTCGCGCGTCTG
>JAJZRT010000935.1 GCA_021802595.1 Pseudomonadota bacterium | reverse complement strand
ATCGCCGCATCGCGTTGGGTCTTGTCGCTGGGCAGGCTGATCTCCTTTTCCGGTCCGCGATAGCCGTGGCGCTGGTCGTAGTCGGCAATGCCTTGCCATACCGCGCGGTCGGCAGCCGCCTGCTGGGCGCGCCGCAGCGTGGTGACGGCCTTGTAGCCTGAGCTGTAGATGGATTCGCCGTATTTCTCGAACAGGGCCTGACGCACCATTTCGGCCGCATAGTCGGCCGAAACATCCGTCTGCTGGCGTGTCTGGCGAATGACCAGTTTCTTGTTGACGGCGGCCTGCCAGGTCGCCTGGTCGATGAATTTGAGTGCGCGCATGCGTCCCAGGACATATTCCTGGCGTGCCTTGGCGCGCGGGAAATTGACCACCGGGTTATAGCGCGACGGCGCCTTCGGCAATCCGGCCAGCATGGCGAATTCGGCGAGCGACAATTCGCGCATCGGCTTGCCGAAGTATGTGCGTGCTGCAGCCTCGAAGCCGTAGGCACGCTGGCCGAGATAGATCTGGTTGAGATACAGCTCGAGAATTTTGTCCTTCGACAGACTGTGCTCGATCTTCATCGCCAGCATGGCTTCGGACAGCTTGCGGGTGAGCGTCTTTTCGTTCGACAGAAAGAAATTGCGTGCCACCTGCATGGTGATGGTCGAGGCGCCTTCCTTGGCGCCGCCGGACACCAGGTTCGAAACCGCGGCGCGCAGCACGCCCAGCGTATCCACCCCGCCATGCTCGTAGAAGCGCTCGTCTTCGGCGGCGATGATCGCCTGCTTCATGTAGGTCGGGACTTTATCGATGGCGATGAAGGCCCGGCGTTCTTCGCCGAATTCGCCGATCAGGGCGCCGTCAGCCGTGTAGACGCGCAGTGGCAGCTTGGGCTTGTAGTCTGTCAGCGCTTCGAGCGGCGGCAGGTTCGGGTAAATCAATGCGGCTGCCAACCCGGCCAGCGCCGTGCCGACGACGCCGAGGCTGACGATCAATGCCAGTGCGTAATGCCACCATTTCGAAAACATCCGGTTCCTTACTTTGTGAAGACGTCGTAAGCCTGGAGCAACCATACCAAATGGCCGTCCTGCCAGGGAGGGGCCAGCGGGGATGACTCAATACCCGCTGTTATATCTATATCCACATTGGTTCTTCACCTGTCGCGCAGTGTACTGGGGCGCAACGATCTCTGGCGGTATCGGCCGAATCTGCCATGTGATGCCTAAAGTTTCCGACGATTATAGGCGTTAGTGGTGTTGGAAATTGGACACACATGTTCAACTCTAGTGTGATGGCAAGAAAAAAACTGTTAAAAACCGTGTGTTGTTGCTAGCATCTAAAAACAATAATAAGAAAAAGCGCCAACTCACAGAAGTGTAAAGGAAAACTCTTGCACCTGAATATCAATCTGGACTGGCTGTCCGCCAAGGGTCTGCCCATCCTGGGGCTCGACATCAGCACGACTGCGGTCAAGCTGGTGGAGTTGTCCGACGCCGGGAAGGGCATGCTGCGGGTGGAACGCTATGTCATCGAACCCTTGCCCAAGGATGCCGTGACGGACGGCAATATCGCCAACCTCGATCAGGTGGCCGATGCCTTGCGTACTGCCTGGAAGAATCTGGGGACGCGGATCAAGAACGTCGCCCTGGCGCTGCCTTCGTCGGCCGTCATCACCAAAAAAATCCTGGCACCCGCCAGCCTCAAGGGTATCGACCTGGAAAACCAGGTGGAGGCCGAGGCCAATCAGGTCATTCCTTTCTCGCTCGATGAGGTGAATCTGGATTTTCAGGTGCTCGGCACGTCGCCCAGCAGCCCCGACGACATGCAGATTCTGCTTGCCGCCGCGCGCAAGGAGAAGGTCGAGGATCGTGTGGCGGCCGTCGAGGCGGCCGGCCTCAAGGCGCTGATCATGGATGTCGAATCCTATGCAACGCAGACCGCCTACGAGCAGATTGCCCATCTGTTGCCGAACAGCGGTGACCGCCACCCTGCGGCGATCATCGATGTGGGTGCGCAGAACATGCACATCAACATTCTCAACGACAACGAGTCGGTTTATCTGCGCGAACACGGCTTCGGTGGCAACCAGCTCAACAACGAGATCTCGCGCCGCTATGGCATGACCGGCGAGGAAGCCGAAAACGCCAAGCGCAAGGGCACGCTGCCCGAAAGCTACGACATGGAAGTGTTGCAGCCCTACAGCGAAACCCTGGCGATGGAAATCGGCCGCGCCCTGCAGCTGTTCACCACGTCGACCCAGTTTCGCAAGGTCGACCAGATCCTGCTGGCCGGCGGCGGCGCCATGATCCCCGGAATCGATGAAGTCGTCGCCCAGCGCACCGGTACCCCGACGATGGTCGTCAATCCGTTTGCCAACATGGCGGTCGGACCCAAAATTCGGCCGCAGGCATTGACTGCCGATGCGCCTTCCTTGTTTGTCGCTTGCGGCCTTGCCATGCGGAGGTTTGACCCCCAATGATCCGCATTAACCTGCTCCCCCACCGTGAACTTGCGCGTGCCGCCCGGCGGCGCCAGTTCAATATCCTGCTTGGTATTGCCGTTGCGACGGGCGTCCTTGCCGTCGTCCTCGGTCATAGCGTGATTGCCGCGCGGCAATCGACGCAGGAGGCACGCAATGCCTACCTGGAACAGGAGATCGCCAAGCTCGATAGTCAGATCGGCGAAATCAAGAAAATCCGCGAGCAGACCCAGGCGCTGCTGGAACGCAAACAGGTCGTCGAGACCCTGCAGTCCAACCGCACCGAAGTCGTTCATTTGT
>JAJZRT010000934.1 GCA_021802595.1 Pseudomonadota bacterium | reverse complement strand
GATGAAGGCGATGCCGATCCAGAACGACGTATCGCGTCCGGCGCCTCCCGGTGTCTGCCGCAGCACGTGCAGGAACAGGCCGAAGCGTTCGAGCACGAAACCGAAGGCCATCAGGGTGAGGCCGGTGCGGTTCCACGCCATCAGCGTGCGTTCGGCGGCGAAAAAGACGCGGGGATCATTGAGGTCGGACATCAGACAGGCTCCACTTCGGCAGGCAGCGCACTCTTCAGCGTCTGCGCCAGGCGTTCGAAGGTTTCAGGGAAAGGCGCGCGCTTGCGCCACGCCAGGCCAATGGTGCGTCCGGGCGGCGGATTTTTGAACGGCCGTATCTCGACCGATTTCTTGCTGACACGTGGCGCGGCGTCCACTGCGAGCGCCGGCAGCAGCGTCAGCCCAAGCCCCATGCCGACCATCTGGCGCAGGGTCTCCAGGCTGGTGGCGCGCACTTCTTCGCGTCCGCTCGAGCCCGTACCGCAGACGTCGAGCGCCTGGTCGCGCAGGCAGTGGCCTTCGTCGAGCAGCAGCAGCTTCTCGCCCATGATGTCGGGCACCTTCAACACCTTGCGTTCGGCGAGTGCATGTCCGACCGGCAGCGCTGCATAGAAGGGCTCGTAGAACAGCGGCTCGACACGCAGGGCGTCGTCGGTGACGGGCAGCGCAAGCAGGCCGGCATCCAGTTTTCCGTCGACCAGATGCTCCAGGATCTGCGGCGTCATCTCCTCGCGCAGCAGCAGGCGCAGGCCGGGATGCTTTCTGTGCACCAGCGTCAGCGCATGCGGCAGGTAATAGGGGCCGAGCGTGGGAATGACGCCGAGATGGATCGTCCGCGCCATCGGATCCTGCGCATGCCTGGCAAGCTCGCGAATGCGTTCGGACTCCTCGACGATATTGCGCGCGGCGGCGAGGATTTCCTTGCCGATAGGCGTGGGGGTGACGCGCTTGAGGCTGCGGTCGAACAGCGTGACGCCGAGGAAATCCTCCAGCTTCTTGATCTGCGTCGACAACGTCGACTGGGTGATGAAGCAGGCCTCGGCAGCACGGCCGAAGTGGCCGTGGTCGGCCAGCGCGACGAGGTATTTCAGCTCCTGGAGTGTCATGCCTTCTCGTTCGATTCCATCAATGAAACCATTCTAGACTATTCATGAGACAGATTTTTATTCATGGTCTTAAATTCAGCATTCCATCAGGCGTTGTCCAACCCAGCAACAGGAGTGAGCACCATGTCAGAAAGCAAATGTCCCTTCCATGTCACCGCCACCGGCGGGGGAACCCCGACCAATCACGACTGGTGGCCGAACCAGCTGAACCTGAAAGTCCTGAGCCAGTTCGTCCCTGAGACCAGCCCGATGGAGGCTTCGTTCAACTATGCCGAGGCATTCGGGAAGCTCGACCTCGCAGCAGTCAAGAAAGATCTGTACGCGCTGATGACCCATTCGCAGAACTGGTGGCCGGCCGACTATGGCCACTACGGCCCACTGTTCATCCGCATGGCCTGGCACGCCGCAGGCACCTACCGGATCGGTGACGGGCGCGGCGGCGCCGGCCTGGGCCAGCAGCGTTTCGCGCCGACCAATTCCTGGCCCGACAACGTCAACCTCGACAAGGCGCGCCGCCTGCTGTGGCCGGTCAAGCAGAAATACGGCAACCGGATTTCCTGGGCCGACCTCATCGTGCTGGCCGGCAACTGCGCGCTGGAGTCGATGGGCTTCAAGACATTCGGCTTCGCCGGTGGCCGCGCCGACGTGTTCGAGCCCGACGAGTCGGTGTACTGGGGGAGCGAGAAAGACTGGCTGGGCGACACGCGACACGGCACCCGGCCCGAATTCGACAATCCGCTGGCGGCCGTACAGATGGGCCTGATCTACGTGAACCCCGAAGGTCCCGGCGGCAAATCCGATCCGCTACAGTCCGGGAAAATGGTGCGCGAGACCTTCGCGCGCATGGCGATGAACGACTACGAGACCGTCGCGCTCACCGCGGGCGGCCACACCTTCGGCAAGTGCCACGGTGCCGGCGATGCGGCGCTGGTCGGCCCCGCGCCCGAAGCGGCCGACATCGAGAACCAGGGCTTCGGCTGGATCAGCCAGCACGGTTCTGGCCGCGGCGGCGACCAGATCGGCAGCGGCCTGGAAGGCTCGTGGACGCCTACGCCGACCAGGTGGGACATGAGCTATCTCGACATGCTCTTCAATAATGAATGGATCCCGACGCGCAGCCCGGCAGGGGCTTCGCAATGGACGCCCGTGAAATCCACCGACGCCAACATGGCGCCGGCCGCGGATGATGCGTCGAAGAAGGTGCCGATCATCATGACCGATGCCGACATGGCGATGCGCTACGACCCCGAGTACGAGAAGATCGCACGTCATTTCCACACGCACCCGGAAGAATTCGCGGACGCCTTTGCGCGCGCCTGGTTCAAGCTCACCCACCGCGACATGGGGCCGAAGGCGCGCTACCAAGGCCCCGAGGTGCCGAAGGAAGATCTGATCTGGCAGGATCCGATCCCGGCGGTGAATCATCCGCTGGTCGATGAAAAGGACGTGGCTACGCTCAAGGCCAAGGTGCTGGCCTCAGGCCTTTCGGTGTCCGAGCTGGCCTACACCGCGTGGTCCTCGGCTGCCAGTTTCCGCGGCAGCGACAAGCGCGGCGGCGCCAACGGCGCGCGCATCCGTCTCGCGCCGATGAAGGACTGGGAAGTCAACCAGCCGCCCCAGCTCGGCAAGGTACTCGGCAAGCTCGAAGCGATCCAGGCCGAGTTCAAC
>JAJZRT010000933.1 GCA_021802595.1 Pseudomonadota bacterium | reverse complement strand
AAGGCGGTGAGGGCAAGCCGGTACTCGGTCCGGGACGGCGGCGTCAGCAGCGCGTCCAGCGGATCCAAGAAGGTGGCAGATCCCGGCATCGCAGCAGATTATCGCGGGTATCGTTTCCAGTTGGAAGGAGTGATGGCATGCGTCCCACCGAACCACTGATCGTCGACCTGCTGCAGGACACCCTGCGCCAACTCAGTCGCGTGGTTACTGCGGAGCTCGCGGTTGCCGATCTCACCCTCGACCAGTGGCGAGTGCTGCGGGCACTCGACGAATCCTCTGGACGCACCATGGGTGAACTCGCGGATACCTCGCAACTCACGCCCGCCACAGCAACCCGAACCGTCGACGCACTGGTGGACCGCGGTTTGGCCTATCGCCATGCGCCGGCAAGCGATCGACGACAGGTCGTCGTGGTACTCGCCACGGCCGGTGAGCACCTCTGCCTGCGTCTCGATGCCGTCGTCCGCGATTCGGAGGAGCGGGCACTACGCAGGCTCGGACTCAATTCCTCGCAGGCGCTTCGTGAGTTGCTGAATACAGCTCGGGAACGCGCGACCGCCACAGCCTGAACCTTCAGGTGTGCTGTTCGACATGCCCGCGCGGGCTATACGGGTCCGGCGCAACATTCCTCAAGTTCGTATGCCGGGAATGCACCCACATACGCGGGCCGTCAGTGTGCGTATGACGATGCGGTTGGTCGCCGGAGCGCACGGCATCGGACGAACGACACGAACTGCGAGAAGTCGATTGTCGAGATTCACGATTGCAGGGCAAGGGGATGCAGCAAGGCTGTCCCTTCAGGCGCGGGCGGCAGCGAAGCCCAACTCCATGTCTGCCTTGATGTCCTCGAAGTCCTCGATGCCGATGCTCAGGCGGATCATCCCGTCCGTGATCCCCGCCCGCTGGCGTCCCTCTGCTCCCAACTGTGCGTGGGTGGTGGACGCGGGATGGATCACCAGCGAGCGCACGTCACCGATGTTGGCCACGTGCCTGAACATGCGCAGCCCTTCGACGAACGCGCGACCGGCCTCCATGCCGCCACGGATCTCGAACGACATGACCGCGCCGCCGCCCTTGGACGCGTAGCGCTGCTGGTTGTCATGCCAGATTGACGATGGCAGACCGCTGTAGGCAACCCCGGCCACCTGCTCATGCCCGGCCAACCACTCAGCAATGCGTTGCGCATTCTCGAGATGCACACGCATGCGCATGCTCAGAGTTTCGAGGCCCTGGGCAATGAGCCAGGCGTTGAAGGGCGAGATGGCCGGGCCCAAGTCACGCAGCAACTGTGCGCGCGCCTTGAGGATGTAGGCGATGTTCCCGCTGGGCGACCCAACGCCGAACTGCTGCGCGTACACGATGTCGTTGTAACTGGGATCGGGCGTATTGAATCCCGGGAACTTGGTCGGCCGCTTGGCGAAGTCGAAGTGGCCGCTGTCGACGATGAGCCCCGCAATGACGCTGCCATGTCCCGACAGGTACTTCGAAGCGGCGTGGGTCACCACATCCGCGCCGTAGTCGAAGGGCCGCGTGACATAGGGCGTGGCAATGGTGTTGTCGACGATCCATGGCACATCGAAGGAGTGCGCGACCTCAGCTATGCCCTCGATGTCCAGGCATACGCCGAGCGGGTTTGACAGGCCCTCGCCGAAAAAGGCCTTGGTGTTGGGGCGTGCTGCCTTTTTCCAGGCATCGAGGTCATGCGCGTCATCGACGAAGGTGGTGGTTACACCGAATCTCGGCAGGGTGAAACTCAGCAGGTTGTGGATACCACCGTAGATGTTGCGGCTGGCAACCACGTGGTCGCCCATTTCAGCGACGTTCATGATGGCCAAAGCCGTAGCGGCCATGCCAGAGCCGACGAGCAGTGCTGCCACGCCGCCTTCCAGCGCTGCCATGCGCTCCTCAACCGCCTGTTGCGTGGGATTGGAGATGCGCGTGTAGGAGTGGCCGGGATCGCGCAGCGCGAACAAGTCCGCAGCATGTGCGGTGTCACGGAACTGGTAGGCCGTGGTCTGGAAAATCGGCAAGGAGATGGAGCCGGTTGCTGGATCGGGAGACTGCCCCGAGTGGATCTGCTTAGTGGCAAATGACCAGTCGTCGCTCATGGCGCGCCCCTCCCGCGCGGACCGGATCGCGGCCCCTGCGCTTGTCCGTCACGCTACGCGCGCTCCGTGGGCTGCGGGGTGCCGGCACGTCAGGCGGAACGACGGACGGCAGCAGCGGCGCGCCGCGGGGCGCCTGCTCAACGACAACACGAAGGCCCCCGACTGGCGAGAGTCGAGGGCCTTGGCGACCGGCTTGCGCCGATCAGTGGCAGGTCAAGGATTCGAACCTTGGAAGGCGTAAGCCGACGGATTTACAGTCCGCTCCCATTGGCCGCTCGGGCAACCTGCCGTGCTGACCGAAGCCAGCCCGCGAACAATATCGGAAGGGGGCTCTACCCCGAAACCGCCTGCCGTCCGGCGACCACCTCTGTACCCAGGACTTTAGTCCTGCGCATACTGCGCGCATGGACCAGCAGGCCAGTCGCATCGCCGCCATGTTCGACGCCCTCTCCGCCACCTATGACAGCACCGGCGTCGACTTCTTCCAGCCCATCGCCCGCGACTTGCTGCGCGTCATGCCGCCGCAATCGGGTGAGCGCTGGCTCGACATCGGCTGCGGGCGCGGAGCGGTCACCATTCCCGTGGCGCAGGCAGTCGGCAGCAAAGGCCAGGTCATGGCAACCGATATCTCGCCGCGCATGGTGGAGCTCACACGCGAGT
>JAJZRT010000932.1 GCA_021802595.1 Pseudomonadota bacterium | reverse complement strand
CGGCGGTCTGGCGGGTGCGATACATGACCGAGCCGTGAACCTCGTCGAAAGCGAACCCAGCCTGCGCCAGCCGCCGCCCCGCCGCCGTCGCCTCGGCGAGCCCCGCCCCGGTCAGCGGGATGTCGGTCCAGCCGGTGAAGCGGTCGGAGAGATTCCATTCGCTGTGGCCGTGGCGCAGCAGCACTATCCACTCCGCATGCGCGCTCATTCGGGCGGCTCCGTGAGAACTTCGTGCAGATAGCGGCGGTCACCCCAGGCCTCCAGATGCCAGCCCTGGCTGTCGAAACGAAACCAGTTGAGCGCGCAGTTGGGAATCCTGAAATCGCGTGGCGCTGAAAGCGGCCGCCCGGTGGCGCGGCGATACACCACGTCAAGCACTCCGCTGTGGCTCACCGCCGCGATCGTCTGCCCGCCGTGATGCCGCGTGAGCCAGGCGATGCCTTCCGCCACGCGAGCGGCGAAGCGGGTGAGCGATTCGCCGGTCTCGAAATCGTAATCGGGGTCGCGCGCCGCATAGCGCGCATGTGCCGCAGGAAAACGCGCCGCCGCCTCGGCGACGGCGAGCCCCTGGAAAACGCCGAAGTGGCGCTCGCGCAACTGCGGTAGCAGCCTCACCGCCTGGCCCTCGCGCTGCGCCAGCGCCTCCGCCGTCTCCACCGCGCGCAGCAGATCGCTGCTGTAGATCGCGTGGAAGCGCTGGTGCGCAGCGTTGAACGCCATCGCCAGCGCCTGTGCCCGCCCCACCTCGTTGAGCGGCACATCGATATGCCCCTGGATGCGCTTCTCCACGTTCCAGTCGGTCTCGCCGTGGCGGATGATGCAGAGGCGGGTCGCGACGGGTTTGGGAATGTGGTGCATGCGAAAGGAGGTACGCTCAAAACAATGCCAAGCTTTAAATCTGGCATAAAACCCGCACTGCGCCAGCCCTGACTTGGGCAGCGGCCGTCCCTGATCCATGTCGAGGTTGCCTGGCCATCCGGCACCTGCCATACTGCATCGCAAATGCAACGCATGGAGATAGTCATGAAAACCGCCACCATTCCCTCGCTGCGAGTTGCCCCCGAATTGCGCGCAGCCGCAGAAAGCGTCCTCCAGAAAGGCGAAAGCCTCTCCAGCTTTGTCGAGGACGCGATCCGGCTCGGCGTTGAACGTCGGAGGATGCAAGGCGAGTTCATCGCACGCGGCCTCGCCTCGCGCGAGGAGGCCAGGCGCAGCGGCGAATATTTCTCGTCCGACACGGTACTCAAGGATCTGGACCGGATGCTGGCCAAGGCCGAAAAGAAAGCCAAAGCCGGCTGATGGCGTATCGGGTCCGCTACACCAAAGCCGCACGCGAAGACCTGCGCCGCCTGTTCGGGTTTCTGCTCGAACAGGACATCCACGCCGCGCGACGCGCCCGCGACGCCATCGCCAAGGCCGCCCACTTCCTCCAGGATTTTCCGTTCGCCTGCCGCAAGGCGGATGCCGACAATCCCTTCCTGCGCGAACTTCTCATTCCATTCGGCTCGGGCGGATACGTCGCCCTGTTTGAAATCGAAGACCAAACGACCGTCACGATTCTCGCGGTCCGTCATCAACGGGAAGATGATTACCTGTAATACGCGCTTGCTTGTAGCAAATGCCGCATTGCAGGACACTCGGGGTAAGTCCGACGCTACGCATCGCCCGACCTCACGGTCGGGCGCGGATTGGAACTGGTCGTTGTCGGTGATCGATGCGCCCCTGGATGCGCTTCCCCTCGTTCCAGTCGGTCTCGCCATGGCGGATGAAGCAGTGACTGGTACCCGCAGGCCTGGAAACTTGATGCATATCAATTGCATGTGAACTGATCTATACCAAATCAAAATCTGACATAAAACAGGGATGCGCCATTTTTTCGCGTGCAAGCAACACTTGGCCGTCAGAGTCTGATTCTGTCGAGTGCGACAACTTGACACACTCTTATAAATAGATATATTTATCTTCATATGCGAATAACATCACCAAATTCGCATGTACTGATTTAGTCATCAATCACGGGAGACGTCTATGGAAGCGACAACTTACAACTATAAGGTCGTCCGCCAGTTCGCCATCATGACGGTGGTATGGGGGATCGTCGGGATGCTGGTCGGGCTCATCCTGGCAGCGTTGCTGATCTGGCCGGAATTAACGTACGGGATCGAATGGCTGTCGTATGGCCGTCTGCGTCCGCTGCATACCAATGCGGTGATTTTCGCGTTCGGCGGTTCGGGACTGTTCGCAGTCTCTTACTACGTCGTACAGCGCACCTGCCAGGTGCGGCTGTGGGCAGAGGGCCTGGCGGCCTTCACGTTCTGGGGCTGGATGGCGGTCATCGTGCTGGCTGCCATTACGCTGCCGATGGGTTACACCAGCACCAAGGAATACGCCGAACTGGAATGGCCGATCGACATCCTCATCACGCTGGTCTGGGTGGCCTATGCGCTGGTGTTCTTCGGCACCATCGCCAAGCGCAAGACCAAGCACATCTACGTGTCCAACTGGTTCTTCGGCGCCTATATCCTGACCATCGCGATCCTGCACATCGTCAACAACGCAGAAATCCCGATTGCCTTCTTCGGCGGCTCCATGTTCAAGTCCTACTCCGCCTACGCCGGCGTGCAGGACGCGATGGTGCAGTGGTGGTACGGCCACAACGCAGTGGGCTTCTTCCTCACCACCGCCTTCCTCGGCATGATGTACTACTTCATTCCCAAGCAGGCCGGCCGCCCGATCTACTCGTACCGCCTGTCGGTCGTGCACTTCTGGTC
>JAJZRT010000931.1 GCA_021802595.1 Pseudomonadota bacterium | reverse complement strand
TAAAATTCGCGCAATCTTATCCGGAGCCGCCATGACCCTCTCCCATACCGCCGCCGAGAAGGCCAGCATCCTGTCCGAGGCGCTGCCCTACATCCAGCGCTTCTACGACAAGACCATCGTCATCAAGTACGGCGGCAACGCCATGACCGAACGCCACCTGATGGAGGCGTTCGCCAAGGATGTGGTGCTGCTGAAGCTGGTCGGCATGAACCCGGTGGTGGTGCACGGCGGCGGTCCGCAGATCGCCGGGCTGCTGCAGCGCATCGGCAAGCAGAGCGAGTTCATCCAGGGCATGCGCGTGACCGACGAGGAAACGCTCGACGTGGTCGAGATGGTGCTCGGCGGGCTGGTCAACCAGGACATCGTCACCCTGATCAACAAGCACGGCGGCCGGGCGGTGGGGCTCACCGGCAAGGACGGCAACTTCATCCATGCCAAGAAAATGCTGGTGAAGAGCAAGGAAAAGGCCGACGAACTGCTCGATATCGGCCAGGTCGGCGAGATCACCGGCATCGACCCGGAAATCATCCAGGTGCTCGACGCCCGTGACTTCATTCCGGTGGTCGCCCCGCTCGGCTCCGACAGCGAGGGCAATGCCTACAATATCAATGCCGACGTCGCGGCGGGCAAGATCGCCGGCGTGCTGCAGGCGGAGAAGGTCATTTTCATGACCAACACGCCGGGCGTCCTCGACAAGCAGATGCAGCTTCTGACCGGCCTCACCCCGCGCGAGGTCGACGAGTTGATCGCCGACGGCACCATCTCCGGCGGCATGATCCCCAAGGTCGGCTACGCGGTCGATGCGGTCAACAGCGGCGTGAAGACCGCACACATCATCGATGGCCGGGTCGAGCATGCGCTGCTGCTGGAAGTGCTGACCCCGGAAGGCGTCGGCACGCTGATCAAGCGGGCCTGAGGTCCGGTCCGGAACCGTTTGAAGGGCCGACCGCACGGATTGGCCGGGGAGAGAAACGGCGTGAGATCGAAACGTCTGCGGGAGTGTGACCGTGTTCGCTAGCAAGGCGCCCGTCCTCCGGCAGCTCGGGCCGCTCGTCATCCTCGTGCTCGGCCTCGGGCTGACCTACGTATTCCAGGATGCCGCCCGCACCTCTTACCACCGGGCGCTGAACGACGAATTTGCGTTCCGCGCGAATGAGGTGGTCCGCGACATCAACACGCGGATGGCCAAATACGAACAGGTCCTCGAGGGAGCTGCCGGCCTGTTCGCCGCATCGGACGTGGTCGATCGTGCCGAATTCGCAGAATACGTGCGCACCCTGCGGCTGGACGAGAAGTACCCCGGCATCCAGGGCGTCGGCTTTGCGCAATGGCTGACGGCCAATGAAAGGGCGGCGCACATTGCGCGCGTGCGGACCGAAGGCTTTCCCCAATACGACATCCGTCCCCCCGGCGCGCGCGACGCCTACACGGCCATCGTCTACCTCGAGCCCTTCGACTGGCGCAACCAGCGTGCCTTCGGCTATGACATGTATTCCGAGCCGGTGCGCCGGGCCGCCATGGCGGACGCGCGTGACAGCGGCGCGACCACGATCTCGGGCAAGGTGCGCCTGGTACAGGAAGTCGGGCGGAACGTGCAGGCCGGCTTCCTGATGTATGTGCCGATCTATCGCCCGCACGCGCCGCACCAGACGCGCGAGGAACGGCGCGCGAATCTCCTCGGCTGGGTCTATGCGCCGTTCCGCATGGACGACCTGATGCGCGGCATCCTCGGCAGACATTTCGGCGAGATCAGCGACGTGCTCGACCTCGAGATCTACGATGGCGAGCAGCTGCAACCGAACACCCTGATGTTCGATTCCGATGGCCGCATCAGTCCGCCGAGCGCCGCGTTCCGCGTGGTCAGGCCGCTGTCGATGTTCGACCATCGCTGGACGCTGGTGATCAGTTCGCTGTCGGCTTTCGACGCGCGCCTGCGGGCCGACCGGGCAAACATGATCGCGCTCGGTGGCAGCCTCGGCAGCGCCATGGCTGCGCTGGTCGTATGGCTTCTGGTCACGGCGCGGGCGCGCGCGCTCGCACTGGCCGAGCGCATGACCGCCGACCTGCGTGAAAGCGAGGAGAAGCAGCGACGGCTCAATCGCGCCCTGCGCCTGCTGAGTGCGTGCAATACTGCACTGGTGCATGCGCAGGAGGAGCACGCGCTGCTGAGCGAGATCTGCCGCCTGTGCGTCGAGACCGGCGGCTACCTGATGGCGTGGGTCGGCTATGCCGAGCACGATGATGCGCGGACCGTGCGTCCGATCGCGCAGTCCGGCTACGAGAACGGCTACCTCGATACCATCCGGGTCAGCTGGGACGACAGCGCGCTGGGGCAGGGACCGACCGGTACCGCGATCCGGACCGGCACGGCCTACGTCAACCAGAACGTGCTGACCAATCCGAAGATGGCGCCGTGGAGGGAGGCGGCGATCCAGCGCGGCTACCAGTCCAGCATCGCGCTTCCGCTGATCGGCAATGCCGAGGTGCTGGGCGCGCTGACCATCTATGCGCGCGAGGCGGACGCTTTCGACCCTGAGGAGCTGGCGCTGCTGGAGGAGCTCGCCGGCGACCTCGCCTACGGCATCGTGACCCTGCGGACGCGGGTGGAACACGAGGCCGCCAAGGAGAAGCTGGCCTTCCTGGCCCAGTTCGATCCGCTGACCCATCTGCCCAACCGCCTGCTGCTGCGCGACCGTTTCGAGCACGCGGCACTGGCCGCACAAGACGGCAACGCCATGATGGCGATGCTGTATCTCGACGTGGACAATTTCA
>JAJZRT010000930.1 GCA_021802595.1 Pseudomonadota bacterium | reverse complement strand
CGTCTTCAAGGGCAAACCCATTGCCTGGGCCGAAGACCCGGTCGACCTGTTCTTCCTGCAGATCCAGGGTTCCGGGCGCATCGAACTTCCCGATGGCTCATCCATGCGGGTCGGTTATGCCGACCAGAACGGCTATCCCTACCAGTCGATCGGCAAGCTGCTGGTCGAACGCGGCGAACTCAAGCTCGAACAGGCCTCGATGCAGGGCATCAAGGAGTGGGGGGCGAAGCATCCCGACAAGCTGCCCGACCTGCTGGCCAGCAATCCGAGTTTCATCTTCTTCCGCGAGTTGCCCGACGGTCTGCCCGGCCCGCTGGGTTCGCTCGGCGTCCCGCTGACCGGCGGCCGCTCGATCGCCGTCGACCCGAAATTCATTCCGCTCGGCGCGCCGGTCTTCCTGGCCACCACCCAGCCCAACTCGACGCAGCCGCTGAACCGGCTGGTGATGGCGCAGGACAGCGGCGGCGCGATCAAGGGCGGCGTGCGCGCCGACTTCTTCTGGGGCTTCGGCGACAAGGCTGGCGAACTCGCCGGCCGCATGAAACAGCGCGGCCGCATGTGGGTGCTGCTGCCCAAGACTCTGTCCGGCATTGTCTCGGGACATAATACACAGAGCAAAAACTGAGGAGCCGGCCGGACGCCTCGCGCGTCAGTGCAGCAGATCCGACAATTCCTCGGCGTGTTCTTCTTCCACCGCCAGAATACCTTCCAGCATGGCGCGCGTCGTCGGATCATGCTCGGCAAAATACCGCACCATTTCCCTGTACCTTTCGATCGCGATCCTCTCGGCGACAAGATTTTCGCGGATCATCGCTTCCAGCGTGTCGCAGGTTCTGTATTCGGCATGCGACAGTTGCGCAAGCCGGTCGGGATTGAACTCGGGCGCACCACCCAACTGCACGATACGCTTGGCGATCAGGTCGGCATGGGCCAGCTCCTCGTTGGCGTGCACCAGGAACTCCTGTGCGATCGGCTCGGAGTTGATCCCCTTCGCAACGAAGGAATGCTGGCGATACCGCAGGGTGCAGACAAGCTCGGTGGCCAGCGCATCATTCAACACCTTGACTGCAGCCTTCGCATTCAGGCCGTAGTCGCCGGTCACGGCGCCTTCCTCGATATGCTTGCGGGCTCGCGCCCTGAGCGTCTGCACATCGGACAGGAAGCCGGCGGGATCCGAGGTTTCATCGCGCCCGATCGGCCGCCCCGCTTGAGAGGTAACGTTGCTCATAGTAAGACTCCTGAGATTGACTGGGTGAACAATCGTTACATCTTGTTTTGAACGTCCTTCGCCGTATCCTGGACTTTTTCGCCGCCCCGCTCCATATCCTTGCCAGCGCCCGCCACGGTGTTGCAGCCTGCGAGGACGACAAATGCCGAAGACATTAAGAATGCAAGAAGCGTTTTCATGGTGTTCCCCTGAAATCTAGAAAAATGGTGTGCAAACTCCGCGACACTCCGGTCATGCCATTTTTCCGGAATGCAAGGGCATCCTAGAACCGGCAGCAAGGACATTCTGTCGGCGGGGTCGGATTGACCTGTCGGAAGATTCCTGCAATAAACAGGAGTACACCAAAACTGCGAGCGAAGCCCTGCCATGCCGAATACGCTCCTCCCCGCCCCAGCGCATGAAATGCCGCACCAGAAGAGTGGATTGCCGATCAGCACCCACCTCTATCTCGCCGTCGGCATGGCGCTTCTGCTCGGCATACTGGTGGCGAGCTACATGCAGGCCTCGGCCGGCCTCGACGCATTGAAGCAGTTCGGAGTGATGAACCAGCGTGCCGACCATCTGGACCGCTTGAAACAGCTGCTGTCAGATGCGCAATCCTCGGTTCGTGGCTATGCGCTCACGCACGACCAGGCCTACCTCGACGCCTATCGCGCAGCAGGCCCGGAAATCCACCAAAGCCTGGAGCTCATCAAACAGGACGAGAAGGGTGGCCACCTGGCTGCGGACGTCGACACGCTCGCCAAGCTGGTGGAAGGCCTGGCTGCCCGCCTGGAACTCACTACCCAGCAAGTAAAAGCGGGCGCAGCAATGGAGAAGAACTGGTTTGACCAGAGCACCGCCGCCATGGATACCTACCGGCGCCAGCACGCTACGATCAAAGCCAGGTTGGTCACGGAAAGCATGCAAAACGTCAAACAGTCGGTACGCAGTTTTGAAATGTCCCGCCTCACCGCCGCGGTACTTGCCGGCTCATCGCTAACTCTGCTGGTGCTGGTCATCTCGCAGCAGCAAAAGAAACAGGACCTGCGGGAAAGGATCCAGGGCATGCTGGAGGCGGAAAACGAACGCCTCGAAAACGAAGTGCGCACCCGTACTGAGGAATTGACCAACCTTGCCACCTACCTGACCCGGGTGCGGGAGACGGAAAAACTGGACCTGGCGCGCGAGATGCACGATGAACTCGGCGCGCTGCTGACCGCAGCCAAGCTCGATGCAGACTGGATCGAGCGCAAACTGCCCCCCGATGCTCAGGCGGCGGTTGCACAACGCCTGGGGCGCCTGCGCGAGAACCTGATCGGCGGGATCACGCTCAAGCGTCGCATCACCAACAATCTGCGGCCCGCGCTGTTATACGATCTTGGGCTGATCGAAGCGCTGAGGGCCCTGGTCGAGGAATTCCGGCAGTGCGAGGAGAAGATCGACGTCGTCGCGTCATTGCCGGAGTCCGAACCCGATCTCTCCGATGACCTCTCGCTGAGCCTGTTCCGCATCACCCAGGAAGCATTCACCAACATCCGCAAGTATGCCCAGGCCCGCCATGTAC
>JAJZRT010000929.1 GCA_021802595.1 Pseudomonadota bacterium | reverse complement strand
CTGCCCTGGCTTTACCGCCAGCGCTTCTGGGAAGCGGGCATGCTTGGACAGGTGCTGTATCTGGAAGCCGAGGCCGCCGGCGTCCAGGGCACCGGCATCGGCTGCTACTTCGACGATGCCGTGCATCGCGCGCTGGGGCTCGACACCACGCGCTTTCAGGATCTCTACCATTTCACGGTCGGCAAGGCCGTGGTCGACGCCCGGCTTGGCAGCGAGCCCGCCTACGCACACCTCCTGGGCCGCGCGTGCTTACCCGTTAGAATCGACCCATGGGCATCCTGACCAACATCATTGCCGCCGAGGACGACGAGGTCGAGGCGATCGGCGATTCGCTGCAGCCGGCGGACGAGTGGAGCGGCATCAGCCTGCGCGACGTCAGCATCGCCAAGATCGCCACCCTCCACAGCCTGCTGACTGGCGATCTCTTCGAGGATGCGGCGGCGCTGTGCGAGCCGATCTACATCTCGCCCGCGGAAGGCGCGCTGGTGCTGCGGCTGGCCGACGAGCTCAAGGAGCGGCTGGCCGGTCTTGACGAAGAAGCGCTGGAAGCCATCGCCGCCGAACTGGCGGCGACCGAGGAGTTCGAGACGGCGGGCTGGGACGAGGAGGCCGTCGGAGAAATGCTCGCGGACCTGGCCGACCTCGCGCGGCTGGCCGAGTCGCAGGAGCAGACGCTATTCGTCTGGATGCATCCGCTGCGCACCTGACACGCTGGCGGTCGAGCGGACGCTACGGTAGAGTGCCGGCGAGGGAAAATCAAGCAGGAGAACCATCGTGAAAGACATCGTGTGGGGCAAGATTCTCAGCATCGGCGTCGAGGAAATCGACGAGGACCACCGCAAGCTGATCCACATCTTCAACATCCTCAATCACGCGGTCGCCGAAAAGGAATCGAAGGAATACCTCGCGGCGACGCTGGAAGAACTGATCAATTGCACGGTCTGGCACTTCAGCCACGAGGAACGGCTGATGCTCAAGCACCGCTATCCGGATGCGGTGGCGCACAGGAAAGAGCACCGCGATCTGATCATGAGCGCCAAGGAACTGCAGCAGGAGATCCTGCAAGCCGACATGCCGGTTGCCGACGAGCACATCCAGTTCCTGGAGCGCTGGCTCACCGAGCACATCCTCACCGCCGACGGGCGGCTGGGCGCCTATCTCGCGCAGGAGACGTGAGCGGCGCTCGGCAGGTGATCAGCGCCCCGGGACGGCGGCGCGGGAACGACGGCAAACGGGCGCAGCCAGCCCGGCGGCCAGGGGTGCTCCTCAAAGGCGGCTTACGAAGTGCTCGAACTCCGCAAGGGGCAGGGGGCGGCTGAACAGGTAGCCCTGATAGGCATGGCAGCCATGGTGAGCAAGAAAATCCCTGTGTGCCTCGGTTTCCACACCCTCGGCAATGACCGCAAGTCCCAGGCTCTCGGCGAGGGCAATGACCATCTTTGCGATGGCGGCATCGTTGGGGTCGGTCAGGATGTCTCGAACGAATCCCTGGTCGATCTTCAGTTGATCCAGAGGTAGCTGTTTCAGGTACGAGAGCGAGGAGTAGCCCGTGCCAAAGTCATCCAGCGCGAAACCGACGCCCCGCGACTTGAGAGTGCTCATCTTCCGGATGATGTCGTCCACATTGGATACCAGCATGCTCTCGGTCAACTCCAGCTTGAGCCTTCCTGCTGGGGTGTTGTTGCAGTCGAGGGCCGCCAGCACCTGACCAACGAAGTCGGGCTGATGGAACTGGCGGGCGCTGACATTCACCGCCAGGGTGAGGTGGGCGGTTTCCGCGCGCTGCGCCCAGGCGCTCAACTGCGCGCAGGCGGTTTCCAGCACCCACAGGCCGATGGGCAGGATCAATCCGCTGTCCTCGGCGACGGGGATGAAGTCGAGCGGGGGTACCAGGCCGCGGCGCGGATGCTGCCAGCGCAGGAGCACTTCGGCTCCCGTCAGGCGCCCCTTGCCGTCGATTTGTGGCTGGAAGTTCAGGAAAAACTGTTCGCCCGCGATGCCCTCGCGCAGGTCGGCCTCCAGCTGGGCCCGGGCGGTCACAGCCGTCTGCATCTGCGGATCGAAAAACCGCAGGGTGTTGCGGCCGGCGGCCTTGGCCTGATACATGGCCAGATCGGCCTGCTTCAGCAAATCGTCGATCGGCCCCTGATGATCGGCGAACAGCGCGACACCGATGCTGGCGGTGCTGTGATGCGCGTAACCGGCAAGCTGATAACCCTGATTGAGGACGGCGAGAACCTTTTCGCCGACCACTTCCGCCTGGTTGGCGGCGTCCTGGGCGTTTTCGCTGAGGTTGTCCACCATCACCAGGAATTCGTCACCGCCCAGCCGGGCCACGGTGTCACCCTCCCGCACACACGAGCCCAGCCGCTGGGCGACCTGTTGCAGCAGGAGATCCCCGATGTCATGGCCGAGGGTATCGTTGAGGGTCTTGAAGTTGTCCAGATCGATGAACAGCAAGGCGACATGCCTTGCGCTGCGCGCGCCCGAGGCGATCGCCTGCTTGAGCCTGTCCATCAGCAGGCGGCGATTGGGCAGACTGGTGAGCGGGTCGAAGAAGGCCAATTCATTGATCCTTTCTTCGGCCTTTTTGCGCTCGCTCACATCCCTCACCACGGCCAGCAGGCGCGGCTCCTGGCCGATATGCGACAGGCGCAGGCTCACCTCGACCCAGAACAATTCGCCGCGTGTGTTCCGGGCATGCCACTCGAAGGTCTGGGGGCCCTCCTCGATGGCTTTCTTCAAATGCGCGCGGGCTTCGGCCTCCGTATAGG
>JAJZRT010000928.1 GCA_021802595.1 Pseudomonadota bacterium | reverse complement strand
AACTGCGTAATTCGCGCAAGCCGGGCCAAGATTTCACGGCATGGCAGGCCAGATGTTTCACGCCATGTCGGGCCACGATGCGGGACGTGGAGACTGTGACGGAGTGGTTCGGTGCGGTCAAGTGTCCGAGGGCTGCTCGGCGCGCCGGACGGCGCGCTGTTTGCGCATGGACTCGCCTTTGAGGGTGAGCCGGTAAGCGTTGTGCACGAGGCGATCGAGGATGGCGTCAGCGAGGGTTGGCTCGCTGAGGTATTCGTGCCACTGCTCGATCGGCAGCTGGCTGGTGATGACGGTGGATTTCTTGTCGTAGCGATCATCGAGGATCTCGAGCAGATCGCGTTTGAGCTGATCGGTCGGCGGCGCAAGACCAAAGTCATCGATCAGAAGAACATCGATCTTCGCCAACTGACGCAGCAGCGCCGAGCGACGCTGCAGTGCATGGGCACGGGCGAGTTCTTCTGCAAGGCGCGGCAGACGGAAGCAGCGCACGGCGAAGTCCGCGCGACAGGCCGACTGCGCGAGCGCCGAGGCGAGGAAGCTCTTGCCAACGCCGCAGGGGCCGACGATGAGCACGTTGAGGCGCTTTTTGATCCAGGACAGATCGCGCACCGTAGCGAGGGTCACCGGGTCGATGCCGCGGGTGGTTTTGATGTCCAGATCCTCAAGACACGCACCGGACTGCGGCAGGCGTGCCCAGCGTAGACGTTGCGCCAGGCGTAGGTTGCCCCGCTCGGCCTGTTCGTGCTGGATCAGCAGCGCCAGACGCTCCTCGAAGCGCAGTGAGTGGATGTTGCGGTCCGCGCTCTGCTGCTCGAGCGCGACGGCCATGCCGTGCAGACGCATGGCCGAGAGAGACTGGATCAACGGTTCGATCGACATTGCGGATCTCCTGGAGTGGTCGGTCAGTGGAAGTAGTCCGGTCCGCGCACGTTCTCGTGCTCTTCGGGCAGCGAGAGTGCGGCCTGCTCGGGGTGGGGTGACGCTGAGGTGTGTGTCTTGGGCAGGCTGCGCAGCTGCATCAGCAGATCGCGCAGCGCGCGGTAGTTGTACACCGCCAGCGCCAAAGCGTTACCGGCGGCCTGCTCGAGTTCGGCGGGCGTGAAGTCCTCGGCCAGGCGCAGGATGCCCTGGGCATTGCGCAGCGTCTCGCCGATGTGCCGCTTGCCGAGCGCCTGCTTGGTGAGTACCGCGGCGGTGTTCGGGCCGATCTTGCTGGCCCGATCGAGCAACTGTTCAAAGCCCAGCGCCAGGTAGGCGCGGTGCTCCGGCGGGCGATGCGCCGATACGGTGCGCCGCTGATAAGGCCGCTCGACCAGTGGATGCGCGGCGATCAGTGCGCCGCGGTGGAAGATCTCCACCAGCTGTGCACCGCGACGCACATCGACTGTCCGGCCGATCAGGGCGTAAGGCACCGAGTAATAGCCACGGGCGACCTCGACGTGATGGTCGCGGTGCACGACCGCTCGGTGCCAGGCACCGTACTCGTACCGACGCACTGGCAGCGCTGCAGCGGCCGGGCGCTCATAACGGTTCATCAGCTCATCGCGGCTCCCGGGGCGCTTCTGGAACGGGGCGGCGTTCACTTCGGCGACGATCTCGCTGATGGCGCTGTTCAGATCCGCGAGCGAGAAGAACACCGCATCGCGCAGCGCTGCCAACACCCGGCGCTGGCCGATCTGCACCGCCGTCTCCACTTTGGCCTTGTCCCGAGGCCGACGCACACGAGCCGGCAGTACCGCCAGCCCATAGTGCTCGGCGAAGTCGCGGTACGCGCGATTGAGTTCCGGATCGTAGCGCAGCGCGCGCTTGACGACGGTCTTGGGGTTGTCCGGCACGATCGCCTGCGGCACGCACCCGGCCGCCTCCAGTGCATTGACCTGCGCGCGCAGCCAGTCCCCGGTCTGCTGCGTCTCGGTCGCCTCCATGTACAGCCAGTGACTGAACCCCCAGGCTGCCGTGAACAGCCACACTGAGCGTACCTGGCCGCTCAGAGGATCGGTCACGTGTGCCGGATCGCCGCCATAATCGACGAACAGGTACTCCCCCGGCTGGTACTCCTGCGCCAGGGTGGCCTGCGCACCGGTGGTGGCGCACCACTGACGGTAGCGCACGCAGAAGGCGGTGTACTTGAGCCCATCGGGATGGCGCGCGCGATACTCGCGCCACAGCTGACGGCGCGTCACGTGCTTACGCTTCAACTCCTGGGCGACATACGCGTAGTCCGGCTCCGGAAAAGCCCTGGCCGTGAGCGTCGGGGCTCGCCGGTAGAGCTTCTCCACCGCCGCCGCCTCATCCAGCCCCTCCGGCAGCGGCCAGCCGATCCCGGCAGCCGCTGCGCGCTTGAGGCAATCCTGGACCGTCGAGCGCGCGCACCCGACGCTCGCAGCCACCTCACGCTCGGTCAGCCCAGCGGCGCGCAGCCGCAAAATCTCTCGAACCTTGTGCATCGACAACCTTGCTTGTGCCACCGCCGTCCCCTTTTGGGCAAAAGGGGACGACGGTACCGAGGTTGTCCCGCATCAGATATGGCTGGCCTGGCTTGCCCTGAAATCCTGGCCTGGCATGCGGTGAAATCTTGGACCGCCATGCCATGAAATACCGGCCCGGCTTGTCGTGAAATCCTGGACCGTCATGCCGCGAAACCCAGGCCCGACATCGCGTGAACTACGCATCATACCGGTCCGGCCAATTGCCACCTGCAGTGCGATCCTGTTCCCCTGGCGCGTCATCCACGACTGACGGGACTCAAAGCCCTTTCTACTTGGCTTCCGCCGCT
>JAJZRT010000927.1 GCA_021802595.1 Pseudomonadota bacterium | reverse complement strand
GCGCCACGACGCTCGATCGCGCGCACGGCCACCCCCTCGTGGATTGAGACGTTGGCCCCCTCGGCAGCCCGGCGGAAAGCGGCCAGCGTCTTATGTGGGTCAGCGGCGCCGTCGTTGCGCGCGATGAGGGCGGCGGTGCAATGCGGCGACAGGCTGGGCACGAGGCGCAGCAGCTCGTGGCGGTCGATCAGCTCCTCGTGCGTATAGCCGGCGCTGCGCATGGCTGCGAGGCGACGTTCCAGGCCCGCAACGTGCTCGCGGTGCTCCGCGATGCTGATCTGGCCGTACGCGTGAAAGCCGCAATCGTCAC
Source organism: Pseudomonadota bacterium (assembly GCA_021802595.1). Next base: position 2,468 of record JAJZRT010000927.1, on the reverse strand, counting down.
CCACGATGCTTTCGATATGGTGCCACATGTCCATGGCTTCGAGCGAGATCGGGATCTCGGCAGGATCGCGGTTGAGCGTCCGCACCCCGGCGGCGGTTGCGCCCGAGGCATGGCGCCCGACCCACTTGCGTTCGACGATCGCGACGCGCCGCCCGGCGCGGGCCAGATACAGCGCCGACGAGAGCCCGTGCAATCCACCGCCGATGACAAGCGTATCGGGCGTGGTGCTCATCCGCTGCCACCCGTGACGTCAAGTGCTGCGAGCTCACCGATGGTGAGTGGCTTCAGGGGAGGGCGGGCGCGATAGAGACCGAGTTCCGGGACGGCGCGCCCCTCGGCCTCGGCGAGGATGTGGGCCACCGTATAGGCACATTGACGGCCTTGGCACGGACCCATGCCCGCACGGGTAAAGGCCTTGACCTGATTTGGCCCGGGACGGCCGCAAGCGACCTGCGCCCGAATTTCGGAAGCGGTTACCATTTCGCAACGGCAGACGAGTGTGCGATCTTCCGGTACGAGGACGTCGTCGCGCGGACCGTAAAGGGCGTCAAGAAACGAGCGCGGGGCCAGCGCACGACGCAGGCGGATACGTGTGCTACGCGCTGCAGCATTGAGCTCGGCTGGCGAAAGGCGGCCGAGGCGCGACGCGATCCTGAGCGCCGCTAGCGTGCCGCGCGGACCTGCGGCCGCGGCACCACCAATGCCGGCGCCGTCGCCGGCCACAAAGATGTCCGCGCATGAGGTCTCGCCCCATTCGTCGATCTCTGGGGCAAAGCACATCTGTGCCGCATCCCAACGATGCGTGCATCCGAGGGCAAGCGTTGGATGGATGGTGGGGACGATGCCTTCATGCACCAGCAGCAGCGACGCCGGTACCGAGACGAGGGTGCCGGAACCATTATGGTAGCGTAGCGTCTCAAGTGCCTGGGAGCCGAGTGCCTCGATCCGCGTGACGCCACGGATGATCCGGACGTCGGCTAGGCGCAGCGCGGCCAGCCAGGCGAGGCCCTTGCCGATTTCGCGCGGCGCGGCGAACGCAGCGCCGAGAAGCCTGGCGGCGCCAACTGCCCAGCGTGGTGGCGACGTGGTGTCTAGAAAGCCAGCTATACGTCCGCCGGCCTTCAGCAGTTGTGCGGCATAGAGCAGCGGCAGTGGGCCATTGCCGGCTATCCAAACAGGGGCGTCGGGGATCTGCCCTGAGCTCTTCAACAGGATCTGGGCGGCGCCGACCGTCATCACGCCGGGCAGCGTCCAGCCAGGGAAGGGGACCGGCCGTTCCTGCGCACCGGTCGCCAGCAGCAGGCAGCTTGCTTCGACCATCGAGGCGACGCCGGCACGTGTCATGTAGGCGCGCGGTCCCGGCTCGACTTGCCAGACCTGGGTTTGCGGCTCGTAGGCGGCACCACTGGCACGGAACCGGGCAACTGCTTCCGCGCCTTCGGTGTACGAGGTGCCCAGCCATGCCGCGCGCGGCGTGCGGCAGACCTTCTCGACGTTGCGCCAGATCTGCCCGCCAGGCGCCGGCTGCTCATCGACCACGAGGACGTCAAGTCCATGCTGACATGCGGTGATGGCGGCCGCCATTCCCGCTGGCCCCGCCCCGACAACCAGGAGATCAACGCGCCGGCTCATGTGAGACCCGGGCGGTCGCGCTGGCGATTGACCATCATGCCGTCACGCACCGGGGTAAGGCAGGTCTGCACCGAGGCAACGCCATCGACAATGGCGAGGCAGTCGAAACAGACGCCCATCATGCAATACGGCGCGCGGGGTGCCGGGGCGACAGGCGTCATACGCACCCAGCGTTCCGGTTGGCGCAGCAGCACGGCGGCGACGCTCTCACCCTCTTCCGCTTCGACGCGCGTCCCGTCGATGGAGAGTGAAACTGTCTTGGCGGCGGGATCAGGCAGCTTGCGGAACATCGAACCGTCCGGGATGGAAGGGAGCGAAACGTGCCGGCCACGTACCGGCGGCAATCGCCTCCGCGAGGAGCGTGGCGTGGAAAGCGGCCAGCGTTACGCCGGAGTGGCAGACCGCGACGAAGGCCCCGGGAAAGTCTGGAGCCTGCGCGTAGATCGGAAAGGAATCGGGAGTCAGAACTCGCAAGCCCGCCCATTGGCGCACGATGTGCAGCCCGGCGAGCATGGGGGAGACGCGCATCGCGGCGCGTGCGATCTCCGCAGCAGTGGCGGCGGTGGCGCTGGTATCGAATTCAACATCCTCGTTCGAGGTGCCGAGCATGACAGTGCCCTCACCCGTCTGCCGCACGCCATTCACGGGATAGGGGAGGAAGGGAGCAACACGCTCGGTAACGAGGATCTGTCCGCGTTCAGGACGGACGGGGATGTGGAGGTTGAGCTGGACGGCAAGGGGTGCTGTGCCAAGTCCCGCGGCAAGCACGATACGGCCGGCGTGGAACGTTGCTTTACCGGCATCGATCTCGAAGCCATCCGCGGTCGCCCGAATGC
>JAJZRT010000926.1 GCA_021802595.1 Pseudomonadota bacterium | reverse complement strand
ATCTGGTACCGTACTCTGGGCTCCGTTTCGATCGACACCGTCGGATCGCCCAAATCCGAACTGTTCTACTGGATGACGATCATGTTCTCGCAGACGCTCGGAACGGCCCTCGGCGACTGGACGGCCGACAGTGCCGGGCTTGGCTACGAAGGCAGCGCACTCGTGTTTGGCGTGCTGCTGGCGCTGATCGCCGCGTCATACTACAGGACGAGGATTTCCCGTACCGTGCTGTTCTGGGCCGCGTTCATCCTGACCCGTCCGCTCGGCGCCGTGGTGGGCGACCTGCTGGACAAGCCCGTGCACGCCGGCGGGCTGGACCTGAGCCGGTTCGGCGCCTCGGCCGTGTTGCTGTCGGCGATCGTGCTTTTCGTCGCGGTCTTCCGGCAACGTCCGGCCCGGCTGAGCCACTGAACGATGCGGGCAGACATGAAAGGCGAGCATGCGCATCCTGCTGGTTGAAGACGACCCGATGATCGGCGAGGCAGTCGCCACGGCCTTGAAGGATGCCGCCTACGCCGTCGACTGGGTGCGCGACGGCAGGACGGCGTCGCATGTCCTCGACGCGGCCGAGCATCAGGCCGTACTGCTCGATCTCGGGCTGCCGGGGCGCGACGGCCTCGCGGTATTGCGCCGCCTGCGCGAGGCGGACCGCACGCTGCCGGTCATCATCGTCACCGCACGCGACGGCATCGACGACCGCATCCAGGGGCTCGATCTGGGCGCCGACGATTATCTGGTCAAGCCCTTCGACGTCAACGAACTGCTCGCGCGCATGCGTGCCGTGATCCGCCGCCAGGGCGGCCAGGCGGCGCCGATCCTCGGCAATGGTCGCGTCAGCCTCGACCCGGCCACCCGCGAAGCGGTCTGCGGCGACCGCACGGCGACGCTCAGCGCGCGCGAGTTTGCGCTTCTGCAGGCGCTGCTGCTGCGGCCCGGCGCAATCCTGGCGCGGGCCGAACTGGAAGAGCGCATCTACGGCTGGAACGAGGAGGTCGAGAGCAACGCCGTGGATTTCCTGATCCACGGCGTGCGCCGCAAGCTCGGCCAGGATGTGATCAAGAACGTGCGCGGCGCCGGCTGGCGCGTGGACAAGGCGTCATGAACCGTTCGCTGCAGCGCCACCTGTCGAAGATGCTGGCCGGGGCCGTCCTGGCCTGCGGCGTGATTGCGACTGCCGTCGCGTTCTACTTCGCCTACGCCGAGGCGCAGGAATTCCAGGACGATGCCCTGCGGCAGGTCGCCGCGCTGAGCGCCGGCGGTGCATCGGAAATCCGGCAGCTCGATGCCGCCAGCAAGGCCGTCGAAGACCCCGAGTCGCGAATCCGCGTGGTCCGCCTTCCCGCCGGGCCACGCCCGCTGTGGTTGCCGCCGGACATCGCACCGGGCTTTCACACGCTCGGCGGGAGCGACGGGCAGGAGGCCATGCGGGTGTTCGTCCGTGACACGGGAACGGACCGCCGCCTCGTCATCGCGCAATCGACCACCAGCCGCAACGAGATCGCGCTCAACAGCGCGCTACGCACGCTGATCCCGCTGTTGCTGCTGCTGCCACTGCTGATCGGGCTGATCGCATTCATCGTGCGCGGCGAATTCGCGCCCATCCGGCGGCTTGCAGAGGAACTCGACAGGCAGTCGGCCGAACGCCCGACGTTGCTGCCCCGGCATGACCTGCCGGACGAAATCGCGCCTTTCGTCGACGCCATCAACCGGCTCCTTGCACGTGTCGACACGATGATCGCCGAGCAGCGCCGGTTCGTCGCCGATGCCGCGCATGAGCTGCGCACGCCGCTCACGGCGCTTGCGCTCCAGGCGCAGAACCTCGCCCAGGCAACGTCTCCGGCCGACATGCGCGAGCGCCTGGTCCCCCTCCAGGCGGGAATCGAGCGCGCGCGCAGGCTGACGGTACAGCTGCTCGACCTGGCGCGGCTCCAGGCCAGCGAAGCGGCATGGACCGACGTCGACGTGCAGGCATTCGCACGCGAGCTGATCGCCGAATTCCATCCCGTGGCCGAGGCCAGGGGAATCGACCTGGGCATGGAGGACGCCGGATTGAAGTCGATGCGGTCCGATCCGCGGGCGCTTGGCCTGATCGTCCGCAATGCGCTGGAAAACGCCCTCAAGTACACGCCGCGTGGCGGCGAAGTGACCCTGCGCCTGCACTGCGATGGCAGCCAGGCCCTGATCGAGGTGGTCGATACCGGCCCGGGCATTCCGGAGGCGGAACTGCAGCATGCCTTCGACGCCTTCCATCGGCTGACGACCGGGGGGGAAGGCAGCGGCCTGGGCATGGCGATCGCGCGTGAAGCCGCATTCCGGTTGGGTGGGGCGGTGACGCTTAAGAATGCGCCGAACCATGCCGGGCTCGTGTTCGGCTACGTACAACCGGTTGAGCGGGAGGGTCCGGGCGGCCCGCCTGCGCGCGAGTCCTCGAGTGTTTGAACCCCTGCTCGTGCAGCAATTCGGCGTCCGGGTGGCTTAGTCCGAGCCCAGTTCCTTTTGCACTTCCTGCACCAGCACCCAGGGCGCGACGACCACCGCCCAGAAACTCGGCTGGCGCGCGTGCCAGTCCTCGGCGTCGCTGATTTCAGCCTTCGCGATACGGACGTCGGCGAGCCATTGCTGGACGGCGGCGGCGTTGTTCTCGGCGACCTGCAGCGCGGTGTCGACGAGGTCCATGCCGGGGGAAACCTTGATGACGCTGCCGCGCGCGAAATGGCGTTCGAGCTCGGGCCAGGCTAGCGGGGCGGTTTCGAGGTTGAGCTTGGCGCGGAGGATGTCG
>JAJZRT010000925.1 GCA_021802595.1 Pseudomonadota bacterium | reverse complement strand
GCCGATGCGGTCCTCGTTGCGCGTGACGTGCACCACCGGCACCGGCGCCTCGGGCGAGATGCGCGAGACCTCGCCGAACCAGTAGCGGTCCAGCATCACATCGCCCACCACCAGGACGCGCGCACGGCGGATGGCGTCACGCAAGGACATCACTGGCGCCCGATCGGGAAATACTCGAAACCCATGCCGCGCATCGCCTGCGGCTCGTAGAGGTTGCGGCCATCGAATACCAGCGGTGCCTTCAGCAGCGCCTTCATGGTGTCGAAATTGGGGCTGCGGAACACTTTCCATTCAGTGACGATCAGCAGCGCGTCGGCGCCCTTCAGCGCATCCATCGGACTGTCGACCAGCAAGAGGTCGGGGCGCTCGCCGTAGATGCGCCGGGTTTCCTCCATCGCCGCCGGATCGTAGGCGGATACGCTCGCGCCCATCGCCCACAGCGTCTCCAGCATGGTGCGGCTGGGGGCTTCGCGCATGTCGTCGGTGTTCGGCTTGAACGCGAGGCCCCACATGGCAAAGCGCTTTCCTTTCAGATCCTTGCCGAAGCGTGCGGTCAGCTTGTTGACCAGAATCTGTTTCTGCGCCTCGTTGGCGTCCTCCACCGCATCGAGCACGCGCAGCGGGATGCCGTTTTCCTGCGCGGTGCGGCGTAGCGCCTGCACGTCCTTGGGGAAGCACGAGCCGCCATAGCCGCAGCCGGCATACAGGAAGTGGTAGCCGATGCGCGGGTCGGAACCGATGCCGTGGCGCACCTGCTCGATGTCGGCGCCGAGTTTCTCCGCCAGCACGGCGAGCTCGTTCATGAAGGAGATGCGCGTCGCCAGCATGGCGTTGGCGGCGTACTTGGTGAGCTCGGCGCTCTTCACGTCCATCACGGTCAGGCGGTCGTGGTTGCGCTGGAACGGTGCATACAGCTGGCGCAGCAGCTGGGTGGCGCGTTCGCTGTCGGTACCGATGACGATGCGGTCGGGCTTCATGAAATCGTCGACCGCCGCGCCCTCCTTCAGGAACTCGGGGTTCGAGGCGACGTTGAATTCGATGCTTGCGCCGCGCTTTGTCAGCTCTTCCTGCAGGGCAGCCTTGACCTTGTCCGCGGTTCCGACCGGCACGGTGGACTTGTCGACTACCAGCTTGTATTCATTCATGTGGCGGCCGATGTTGCGTGCCGCCGCGACCACGTACTGCAGGTCGGCCGAACCATCCTCGTCCGGCGGGGTGCCGACGGCGATGAACTGGATCTGGCCGAATTGCACCGATTCCTCGATGTCGGTGGTGAAAAACAGGCGGCCGGCAGCGACGTTGCGCTTCACCATGTCTTCCAGCCCCGGCTCGTAGATCGGGATGCCGCCAGACTTCAGGGTCTCGATCTTGGTCGGATCGACGTCCAGGCACAGCACCTCGTTGCCGACCTCGGCCAGACAGGTTCCGGTCACCAGGCCGACGTAGCCGGTGCCGATCACGGTTATTCTCACAACGGTCTCCCTAAGCGTTCAGTATTTCAGTTTGAATGGACTTGAGTGCAGCCAGCGGATCGAGGGCACCCGTGATCGGCCGGCCGATCACCAGGTCGGTCGCCCCGGCACGCAGCGCCGCCACCGGCGTCATCACGCGCCGCTGGTCGCCGGTGTCGGCACCGGCTGGCCGGATACCCGGCGTCACCAGCCTGAAGTCGCTGCCCAGGCTGGCGCGCAGCAATGCTGCCTCCTGTGCGGAACAGACGACGCCGTCAAACAGGCACGCCTTCGCCAGCCGTGCGAGCCGCAACACCTGATCGGCTGGCGCATCCGCCACGCCGACCTCGCTCAGGTCCTCGGCACTCATGCTGGTCAGCACCGTCACCGCGATCAGCAGCGGCGGATGCGGCAGATCCGCGAGCGCCTCGCTCGCGGCCGTCAGCATGCGGCGCCCGCCCGAGGCGTGCACGTTCATCATCCATACGCCCAGTCCTGCCGCGGCACGACACGCCGCCGCCACGGTATTGGGGATATCGTGGAACTTGAGGTCGAGAAATACCTCGAAGCCGCGCGCCACCAGCGCACGCACCACTTCCGGCCCCGCCGCGGTGAACAGCTCCTTGCCCACTTTCAGCCGGCACAGTGCCGGATCGAGTCGTCCCGCCAGCGCCAGTGCGGAGGCTGCGTCCGGGAAGTCCAGCGCCACGATGATCTTGGTCGAATTCATTGCACTCCTTGCCACTTGCAGCTTGAATCCTGCATCTCAGCCTTCTCCCTCGCGCCGTTCCGGATCGAAGCTGTCCCAGCGCCCGCAGGCCGGACAGCGCCAGAAGAACTGCTTGGCCTTGAAACCGCAGCTGCCGCACTGGTAGCGCATCATGCGCTGGCTGTGCGACGCCACCAGGTTTTTTTCCACCTGCAACAGTTCGCGCGCGTCCGGTTCCGCATTGACGAGTTCGGCTTCAAGCAGGCGGTCCAGTGTGCGCAGGCTGGGATTGCGCCGCAGCTCCTCGCGCGCAAGCTGGCTCGCGGCGACGGCACCCTCGGTTTCGGACACAGCCAGATACAGCGCGTTGAACAGATCCGGCGACGGTTGCCGCGCATACAGCGCACGCAGCCACTGCACGCCCTCCCCCAGGCGCCCCAGCAGGCGATAGCTGCCGAGCACGCGATCCACCACCAGCGCCATGTGCGCCGCGCTCTGCGTTTCGACCAGCCGCCAGTTCGCGATGGCGGCCTCGTGCCGTCCCGCAGCGGCATCGAGGTCCCCCGCCATCAGGTTGGCGCGCACCGACTGGCGGTTGCTGGACAGCGCCTGCTGCAGA
>JAJZRT010000924.1 GCA_021802595.1 Pseudomonadota bacterium | reverse complement strand
CGTCACCCCCCTGAGCCTCGGCATCGAGACCCTGGGCGGCGTGATGACCAAGCTGATCCCGAAGAACACCACGATCCCGACCAAAGCCTCGCAGGTGTTCTCGACCGCCGACGACAACCAGAGCGCGGTGACGGTGCACGTGCTGCAGGGCGAACGCGAGATCGCCTCGGGCAACAAGAGCCTCGGCCAGTTCAACCTCACCGACATCCCGCCGGCGCCGCGCGGCATGCCGCAGATCGAGGTCACCTTCGACATCGACGCCAACGGCATCCTGCACGTCTCGGCCCGCGACAAGGCCACCGGCAAGGAGAACAAGATCCGCATCCAGGCAAGCTCCGGTCTCACCGAGGAAGAGATCCAGCGCATGGTCAAGGACGCCGAGGCCAACGCAGCCGAGGACCACAAGGCCTTCGAACTGGCGACCGCACGTAACGCCGCCGATGCGATGATCCACTCGGTGAAGAAATCGCTGACCGAGTACGGCGACAAGGTGTCGGCCGACGAGAAGGCCACGATCGAGGCCGCGCTGAAGGAAGCCGAGGACGCCGTGCGCGAAGGCGACAAGGAGACCATCGAGACCAAGACCAGCGCGCTCGCCACCGCCAGCCACAAGCTCGCCGAGCATATGTACCAGGCCGAGCAGGCCCAGGCCCAGCCGGCCGGTGCAGCGCCAGGCGGCAACGCAGGCGCCGCCGACGACAATGTGGTCGACGCCGAATTCGAAGAGGTGAAGGACAAGTAGGCAGTGAGCGGTAAGCGGTGAGCGGGAAGCCGTTCGCCGCTTTTTGTTTTGCCCGCTTACTCCTCACCGTTCATCACTCACCACCATGTCAAAACGCGACTACTACGAAGTTCTCGGCGTCGCCAAGAACGCCTCGGATGAAGAAATCAAGAAGGCCTACCGCAAGCTGGCCATGAAGCACCATCCCGACCGCAACCCGGACGACACGAGCGCAGAGGAGAAATTCAAGGAAGCCAAGCAGGCCTACGAAATCCTGTCCGACTCGGACAAGCGCGCTGCCTACGACCAGTTCGGCCATGCCGGAGTCGACCAGCAGGGTGGCATGGGTGGCGGCTTCGGTGGTGGCGGGTTTTCCGACGCCTTCTCCGATATCTTCGGCGACATCTTCGGGGGCGGCGGCAACCGCCGCGACCGCGTGTACCGCGGCGCCGACCTGCGCTACAACCTGGAAATCGAGCTGGAGGAAGGCGCGCGCGGCACCGAAACCAAGATCCGCATTCCCACCCTGGAAGAATGCGGCACCTGCCACGGCAGCGGCGCCAAGCCCGGCACCCAGCCGACCACCTGCACCACCTGCGGCGGGCACGGACAGGTCCGCATCCAGCAGGGCTTTTTCTCGGTGCAGCAGACCTGCCCGCGCTGCGGCGGCACCGGCAAGATGGTGGCTGACCCATGCCCCAGCTGCCACGGCGAAGGACGCGTCAAGAAGCACAAGACGCTGTCGGTCAAGATTCCCGCCGGCGTCGACAACGGCGACCGCATCCGTCTGGCCGGCGAAGGCGAAGCCGGCGTCAACGGCGGTCCGCCGGGCGACCTCTACGTGGTGATCCACCTCAAGGAACACCCGGTGTTCAAGCGCGACGGCGACGACCTGCATTGCGAGATGCCGATCAGCTTCGCCACCGCAGCGCTCGGCGGCGAGGTCGAGATCCCCACGCTGGATGGCCACGCCAAGATCAAGATCCCGGCCGAAACGCAGTCCGGCAAGGTGTTCCGCCTGCGCGGCAAGGGCATCAAGGGCGTGCGCAGCCATGCGCCCGGCGACCTCATGTGCCACATGCTGGTGGAAACGCCGGTGAACCTGTCCGAACGTCAGCGCGACCTGCTGCGCGAGTTCGAGGCGCTGAGCCCGGGCCGCAACAACAATCCGCGCGCGCAGTCCTTCATGGACAAGGTGAAGTCCTTCTTCGGGCAGTAAGGTCCGGCCGGCTGCCCCGCCAGGGCGGCTGTCGCACCGCCCAGGTCACTCGGGCCGCGCGCCGGCAAACAGCCGGAAGAAATTCGCGCTGGTCGCCTCGCCCACGGCTTCGACCGGAATATTGCGCACCCGCGCGATCTCCTCCGCGACGTGCTTCACGAAACCGGGCTGGTTGGTCTGCCCGCGGTGCGGCACCGGCGCCAGGTACGGCGAATCAGTCTCGATCAGCATGCGCTCCAGCGGGATCGCCGCCGCCACCTCACGCAACGCAGCGGCATTCTTGAAGGTGACGATACCCGAAAAGGAGATGTAGAACCCGAGCTCGATCGCCGCCTCCGCCACCGCCAGGCTCTCGGTGAAACAGTGCATCACGCCGCCCGCCTCGCCGGCGTTCTCCTCGCGCATGATGCGCAGCGTGTCGTCGGCCGCGGCGCGGGTATGGATCACCAGCGGCTTGCGGCTCGCCCTCGCCGCACGGATGTGGGTGCGGAAGCGCTCGCGCTGCCACTCGAGGTCGCCGGTCAGGCGGAAGTAGTCCAACCCGGTCTCGCCGATCGCCACCACCTTGGGATGGTGGGCCAGCGCGACCAGTTCATCGACCGTCGGCTCGGTGCAGTCCTCGTGGTCGGGATGCACGCCGACCGAGGCGTATATGTTCGGATAGGTCTCGGCGAGCGCGCGGATTTCGGGAAACTTTTCCAGTTCCACGCTGATGCACAGCGCGTGGCTCACCTGGTTGGCCGCCATCAGGTCGAACACCTCGGGCAGCTTGCCGGCGAGGTCGGGGAAATTGATGTGGCAGTGGGAATCGATGTACATGCGGTGGCTGAGCACCGCAA
>JAJZRT010000923.1 GCA_021802595.1 Pseudomonadota bacterium | reverse complement strand
ATCAAATCCGCCACCGGAAACCGTGGCACGTTCGACCCGACCAACCCCGACATTCGCTACTCCCGTGGCGAAACCCCCGACCCGTCCACCGTGGACCAGGTGCTCAAGCAGTACGACGACGCGGTCGAGCGGGCGAAACAATACTCCGGCGTCCTGCGCGCGGCGGCCGACAAGCTGGACAACGACGCCCAGGCGATCGCGGCCATGCGCCAGGCGCTGCCGTCCATCACCGAGAACGAGATCGCAGATCTTCTGAGCCAGCTCCGCAAGCAGGTTCAGGGCCTGCGCGGTGCGGTGCAGCGGGCGCGCTCTACCTTTGCCGCCGAGGACACGGCAGGCATCCTGCAGTCCGACGCCATGAAGGCCGCCGACATGCTGGCGAACAACCTGCAGATGGCCGCCGTGATCGAGAAGCGCAACGCGGCGCTCAACGTGAACGCGCGCCTGAAGGCCACCTCGTTCGTCAACCAGTTCCGCGACAAGGGCCTTGACTTCGAGGGCTTCGCTGCCCTGCTGGTGGGTTCCGAGCGTGTTCGCACCGGCTCGCGCGTGTCGATCGACGCCGAATACAAGGGCTTCCGCGGCGAGTGGGTGGGCGGCATGATCGCCGACGTGGAGAAACGCGGGCTGATGCGCGACTTCATCTCCGGCGTGTTCGACCGCGACATTTACGACGCGCTGTGGCGCATGGGCACGGAGAGCCCCGACCTTGCAGGCCTGCCTCCCCAAGCGGTGCAGCTGGCCGAAATCATCAACAAGTACCAGACCGACGCGCGCAACACCCGCAACCGGTTCGGTGCTTGGATCCGCGACCTGCAGGGCTACATCACCCGGCAGTCGCACGACATGTACAAGATCCGCGAGGTCACCGACGCCGAGTGGATCGACTTCGTGAAGGACAAGATCGACATTGCCAAGATGACCCAGCTGGGCCTGATTTCCGAGACCGACCCGATCAGCTCGCTGCGCGGCCTCTACGACGACTTTGCGGCCGGTGTCCACATGAAGGCGGTGGTGGCGGAGGACGACCTCGGCGCGTTCGGGCGCGGCTCCAACCTGGCGAGGCGCGAATCCGTCAGCCGGGCGATCTACTTCAAGGACGGGCTGGCGGCCTACGAGTACAACGAGCGCTTCGGCTACGGCCGCCTGGCCGAGTCGGTGCTGCATGGCCTCGACCACGCGGCGCGCTCTGCCTCGCTCATGAAGACCCTTGGCACGAACCCCGAGGCCACGTTCACCCGCCTGCTCGACGAGTACGAGGCAACACTGGCGCCTGATCCCGCTCGGCGCTCTAAGTTCCGCGAGAAGCGGCAGGCGCTAATGAACATGATGGCCGAGGTCGATGGATCGATCAACGTGCCGGGCAACGTCACCGGCGCCAAGATCGGCGCGTTCCTGCGGGCTTGGCAGACCATGGCAAAGCTCGGCGGCGCGCTGATCTCGTCCTTCTCCGACCTCGCGGGCTACGGCGCCGAGCTGCGCTACGCCCAAGGAAAGAACCTGCTATCGGGTGTTGGCGACGGCATCGCCAAGCTGGTGCAGGGCAGGGCAAGCGACGAGCGGCTGGCGATCACCACGTCCCTCGGCGTGTTTCATGAATCCATGATGGGCGCTGTGACGGCGCGGTTCGATTCACCCGACCTCGTTCACGGCAAGATGGCCGCCGCCATGCAGCAGTTCTTTAGGCTCAACGGGCTGGCCTGGTGGACGGAAACCCTGCGCGACGGGGCGGCACTCACGCACTCGCACTACATGGCAACGCAGGCCAGCAAGCCGCTCGACGCGATCGACCCCGAGTTCCGCCGCATGTTGCAGCTATACAACATCGACGCCGGCAAGTGGGACCTGCTGCGCATGAGCCAGATGCAAATGGCGGACGGCCGCGCCTACATGACGCCAGAGGGCCTGCGCACCGTGCCGCGCTCCGCCTACGAGGCCTACATCACGTCGGTCAGCCGCACGGCCAACGACGCCACCGTGCAGAACCTGATGGACGATCTCGCCCAGGCCCTGCGCGTGATGGCCGTTGACCGTGCTCATCACGCCGTGCTTGAGCCCAACGCCCGCACCCGCGCCTGGATGCGACGCGGCACCAAGCCCGGCACCGTGCCCGGCGAGCTGTTGCGTTTCATCGGTCAGTTCAAGTCGTTTTCGATTGCGGTGGTGCAGTCGGTGTTGGGCCGCGAGGTCTACGGCCGGGGCTACGACACGCTGGGCGAGTACCTGCGCAAGGGCCACGGCGACATGCTGGGACTGGCCTACATGGTCGGCCTGTACGGCGTGCTGGGCTACGGCGCGATGGCCGCCAAGGATATGCTGAGGGGCCGAGAACCCCGCGACCCAACGGATTACCGCACGGTGCTGGCTGCGCTGGCGCAGGGCGGCGGGCTCGGCCTCTACGGCGACTTTCTGTTCGGCGAGTATTCGCGCATGGGCCGCACCTTCACCGCGTCGCTGGCGGGGCCGGTGCTCGGCAATCTCGACATCGCCACCGACCTGTGGACGCGCCTGCGCAACGGCGACGACCTGGCTGCCGCGAGCTTTAACGCGTTGCTTCAAAACACGCCGTTCGCAAATCTGTTTTGGCTCCGGCCGGTGCTGAACTATCTGATCCTGTACCACATCCAGGAGGCGCTGAACCCGGGCTTCCTGCGGCGCATGGAGAAGCGCATCGAGCGCGAGAACGGGCAGACCTTCCTGCTGCCGCCTTCGCAGGTGGTTCGATGACGGTGTTGGTCTTTTCACAATTGATTGATAAAATCACAGCAATTAGGAGCTTCCGAT
>JAJZRT010000922.1 GCA_021802595.1 Pseudomonadota bacterium | reverse complement strand
TCTTCATCCTCTGTGCCGCCTGCTCCAGTGTGACCACCGGCACGCCGGGGCGGAGCTTGATCTGGCCGTCGAGGACGACGGTGTCGCCCACCTTCACGCCGGAGACGATCTCGACCCGGCCCGGTTCGCGTTTGCCCAGCGTGACCTTACGCAGCTCGGCCTTGCCGTCGACCGCCAGAAACACATAGCTGCCGTCCGGGCGCGGCACGATGGCCTGCTCGGGCAGCAGGATGGCGCTGGTCCTGCCGCCCAGGTCGGCGGTGGCGCGGGCGAACATGCCGGGTTTGAGCGTGCCGGCGGGGTTGGTGATGCGCGCGCGCACGCGAACATTGCGGCTGACCGGATCGACCACCGGATCGATCGCGTGCACGGTGCCGCTGAAGCGTTGTCCCGGCAGGGCGTCGACGGTCAGCTTGATCGGCAGGCCGATGCGCACCAGCGGCAGCGCGGTTTCCGGCACCGGCACTTCCAGCTTGAGGGTGCCGAGCGCGTCCAGCCGCACCAAGTCGTCGCCCTTGCCGACATAGGCACCGGGACTCACCTGGCGCAAGCCAACGACGCCGGCGAACGGCGCGCGGATCGATGTCTTGCTGAGCGCCGCCTGCTCCTGCTGCAGGCGCGCGCGCAGGATGTCGAGGTTGGCGCGTGCCTCGTCGAGCGCCTGCCGCGAAATGAAATTCTGCGCGACCAGTTCCTCGCTGCGCGCGTAGCGGCTTTGCGCCAGCTTGAGATCCGCCTGGGCGGCGGCCACGCGGGCGCGCTGCTCGGCGGAATCGAGCATCACCAGCAGCGCACCCTTCTTCACCGGCTGGCCTTCCTTGAACAGCAGCTTGTCGATGCGGCCGTCGATTTCCGGGCGCAGCACCACGCTGTCCTCGGCAATCAGCGCGCCCACCGCGTTGACCGTATTCGACACCGGGGTGGCGGCGACTGTCATCATGTTGACCGGAATGAAGGGCGGGCCGCCCGCCTGGGCGAGGGCAAGCGTCGGAACGAACAGCAGGAGGAGCAGGGCGCGCATGACGGATTCCGCAAAGAGAACAAAGACGTACGATAGATACGCACATTAGCAGTTCCGGTGCGAAACAAAAGCCGCATGGCGGGGTCTGTTTTGATCTGGAGATGTAAGGACTGCGCGTGTGGTCCGACTATTAAACACGCACGCTCAACCAGGATACCGCCATGCTGATACGCTCGCCCACCGACATCCCGCCATCCGAAATTACCCCGCCCGAAATCTACCGCGAACGTCGCCGCTTCATGCAGGGGATGGGGGTGCTGGTGGCGGGCGCAGCCCTGGGCGCGGCGCCCGAAGCCGAGGCCGGCGTCAAACTGGCCGGTGTTCGCCCCAGTGCATACCGGCTGGACGAGGCCAAAACACCCTACAAGGACGTCACCACCTACAACAACTTCTATGAATTCGGCACCGGCAAGGGCGACCCGGCCCAAAACGCCGGCAGCCTGATCACCCGCCCGTGGACCGTGGCGATAGAAGGCGAGGTGGGCAACCCGAAGACGTACGACATCGACGCGCTGCTGAAACTCGCGCCGCTGGAAGAACGCGTGTATCGCATGCGCTGCGTCGAAGGCTGGTCGATGGTGATTCCATGGGCGGGCTTTCCCTTGCGTGAAATCATCCGCCGCGCCGCACCCACCGGCAATGCCAAATACGTCGAGTTCGTGACCTTGAACGACCCCAGGCAGATGCCCGGGCAACGCTCGCGCGTGCTTGACTGGCCGTATGTCGAAGGGCTGCGCCTGGACGAGGCGATGCATCCGCTGACGATTCTGGCGGTCGGCCTCTACGGCGAGGTGCTGCCCAATCAGAACGGTGCGCCGGTCCGGCTCGTGGTGCCATGGAAGTATGGGTTCAAGAGTGCCAAGTCCATCGTCAGGATCCGTTTCGTCGAGAAGCAGCCGATCACTGCCTGGATGGCTGCCGCGCCGCAGGAATACGGCTTCTACTCCAACGTCAATCCGAACGTCGACCACCCGCGCTGGAGCCAGGCGAAGGAACGTCGCATCGGAGAATTCCTCAAGCGTGACACGCTGATGTTCAACGGCTACGGCGACCAGGTCGCCCAACTCTATCGCGGCATGGACCTGAAGCGGTTCTTCTGATGGGCGGGCTCGTGCGCAATCCCAAATTCTGGATTGCCGGCTTGTGCCTGCTGCCGCTGGTCCGGCTGGTCGTGCTCGGCGCGACGGGCGGGCTGGGGGCGAACCCGATCGAGTTCGTCACCCGCTCGACCGGCACCTGGACCCTGGTAGGCCTGCTGATGACCTTGTCCGTCACGCCGCTGCGCAGGCTGAGCGGCAATGCCGGCCTGCTGCGCTACCGGCGCATGCTGGGGTTGTTCGCCTTCTTTTACGCCTGCCTGCATTTCGTCACCTACCTCTGGCTCGACCAGTTCTTCGACCGGGCTGCCATCGCCCGGGACATCGTCAAGCGTCCCTTCGTTACCGTCGGCTTTGCCGCTTTCGTGCTGCTGATCCCGCTCGCGGCGACCTCGAATCAGGCCATGATGCGCCGCCTGGGCCGCAACTGGCAGCGCGTTCACCGGATGGTCTATCCGATCGCCGTGCTGGGCGTGATCCATTATCTGTGGCTGGTGAAGAAGGACATGACGCAACCGCTGATCTATGGCGGCGTGCTCATCGTGCTGCTGGCAGTCCGGCTGCCGTGGGGGAGGGCAATGTTGCAGGCGGTGTGCAACCGTCTTGTGCCGCGTGCTCCTGAAACCGCAGAAGCGGGAACGGGGCAATAAAAAACGGGGGCGGATGCCC
>JAJZRT010000921.1 GCA_021802595.1 Pseudomonadota bacterium | reverse complement strand
GCATCTGCGCTTGGCGGCCAAGGTATTCGAGAGCACCTTGGAAGCCATAGTCGTGACTGACGCCGACCAGCTCATCGAATCGGTGAATCCGGCTTTTACCCTGGTCACCGGCTACCAGGCGCACGAGGCAATCGGCCAGAAGCCATCGATCTTGGCTTCGGGCAGGCATGACAGCACCTTCTACGAGAAGATGCACAATGCCCTCGCCCTGGATGGACACTGGCAGGGAGAAATCTGGAACAGACGGAAGGACGGGGAGATTTACGTCGAATGGATCACCATCAACGTGGTAAAAAACGATGCGGGAGCGGTCACCAATTACGTTGCCATTTTTTCCGACATCACCCAGCGCAAGGCAGCGGAGGAAAGAATGAGTTTCCTCGCCCAGCACGACGCACTCACCGGCCTGCCCAACCGGGTACTGCTGGAAGACCGGTTGCTACACGCCATATCCCATGCCCAGCGCAACAGCAAGAAATTGGCAGTAATCTTTCTGGACCTGGTCGACTTCAAGAAGGTCAATGATTCGGTCGGCCACCATGCCGGCGACCAACTGCTCCAGATCGTGGCACAAAAATTGTCTGTTTGCGTGCGCGCCGAAGATACGGTGGCGCGCCTGGGAGGCGACGAATTCGTCGTGCTGCTGGAGGAGATCGGTGCCGAGGACAACATCACGTTGATCGTGACGAAAATCCTCGCTTCCCTGTCCGGGCCGGTGATGCTCGAAGGCCGGGAAGTCAGCGTTGGCAGCAGCATCGGCATCAGTCTTTACCCGGACGATGGGGAAGAGGTAGATGACCTGATCAGGCACGCCGATGCAGCCATGTACCAAGCCAAGATGCAGGGGGACAATACTTTCTGTTTCTACGCTGCGCAGGCGGAACCGGGATCTCACGGTTCCCGCGCATAGTATCTCCCCCTTGAACAACAGGCTCACATCGCCAGATCGAACACCGTCTCGGTGTCTTCGTCCCAACCGTCCCACAGGTAGTCATCGGCTTTACCGTCGGCGACCAGTCGCAGGGCGTAGTTGACCTGCTCCCGGTAGAACTCGCAGAAGGCGCCGGTCTTCTCCATGCCGCCGTTCATCTCGTGGGCTTCGGCCGGGCAGGGCGAACCGCAGAAGTGGCGGATGGCGCACTCGCCGCAGGGACTGAAGGTGTCGACGTCGCGCTTCGTCACGGTCTGGAAGGCAGCGGAAGCCAGCGCCGCTTCGACCCCGCCTTCCTCCAGCAGATTGCCGCCCCTGAAGCGCGGCAGGCCGATGAATTCGCTGCAGGGGTAGAGGCCGCCGTCGGCCGCCAGGGCGAAGAAGGCACGGCCGCCGCCGCAGGGCGAGATATCGCACATCAGCCGTCGCGCCGTCGGGGCGAGGATGGCTATCAGGATGTTGGCGAAGTTGGCAACCACGAGCTTGCGTCCGCTTTCGCGGTAGAGCTCGTGCGAGCGATCCATGGCAGCGAACAAAGCGCTGGCCATGTCGCCGTCGGCCGGTTTGACGCCGCGTGCGCCGGGCAAGGTGCAGCGCACCGTGTTGAGCATGCAGGTCGGCACTTCCTGGGCGTGGAACAGTTCGACCATCTGGGTCAGGTGCGGCAGGTTCTCGGTCGTGCAGGTGGTGATGACGCTCCACGAGCCATAGCCCTTCAGCTTCTCCATCGCCGAGAGCACCTTGGCGTGCACGCTCTTGCCGCTCCAGGTGCGGCGCGTGGCGTCGCTGATGCCGGCAATGGGGCCATCGAGCGAGAGGCCGATGCTGACCTTGCGCGCGGTGAGGAAGTCCACCGCCGCGTGGTCGAGCAGGGTGCCGTTGGTCTGCAGGCCGAAGATGAAGTCGTCGGCGAATTCGTCGATGGCAGCAAACACCGCGGCTTTGTTCATCAACGGCTCGGCGCCGTGGAAGATGGCGCGCGGCTTGCGCCCCTCCGGCATGACCGAGCGGAAGTAGTCGCGCAGCCGGCCGAGCGAGGCGATCAGCGTTGCGGCCGGCATATGGCTGCCGCCGCTGCGCTGCGCGCCCGGCAGGTAGCAGTAGGTGCAGTCGAGGTTGCAGCGCTCGGTCGGGTTGAGGTAGACGCCGGAGGGTTTCAACTCGAAGCGCAGCGCCTGCAGTTCGCGGGCGAAGCTGTCGGCCTTGGCGCGGTAGGCATCGAGCAGCGGGCCATCGGCCAGCGATTCGGCGATGCGGCTCTTGTCGACCAGCGCCCAGAAAGCCGTGTTCGGGTCGGCCAGTGCGGCGTAGATGTCATGGCCGATGTCCACGGGAACAAGCGCCGGGCCGGCGTCGGCCCGGTTCAGAAGCGCTGCGGTCATTTGGCCGCTTTCTTGTCCATCAGCACGTAGTGCGAGAGACCGATGCCGTCCGGATTGCAGCTCTTGCGGCTGGCGATGGTCGGGGCGGCCGCGGGTGCGGCAGCGGTGGTCTGGTGTTGGGTTTTAACGGTCTGCGTCATGATCCACTCCTCGGGATGGCGAACAAAGAAAAGGGCTCCGGCTGACGACACGCTTGCGCATGCGGTCAGCCGGAGCCCTTGCCTGGACTCCGAATCGGTTCGACACGTCTTCTGGCTACCGGATCAGCCGGATCGCTGCGCCTTCCCGCCGGGGTGATCCCCGTCAGTGGCCGGTTTTTTCAACCTGGCAGCGGCCGTCCCCGGATACAGCGGCGGGCCCGCCACGGATTCGCACCGTGTTCCGTTTCGTCGAACCGAACGGTGGTGGGATTCTCCCTGAGTTAGCAGGGCGGGTCAAGTCGATATCGGGATCGTCTGATTCGTTTTTGGTTAC
>JAJZRT010000920.1 GCA_021802595.1 Pseudomonadota bacterium | reverse complement strand
CGACATGCCGGCGGAACACCGGCAACGGCCGGGCCGGCGGTGCAGCTTGCTGCCCTGGTGATACACCATAACCTAGCGTTCCTGAAAAATTCCCGATGCGTCAAGCAATTATTCACACGACGATGCTTCTTCACCGGCTGGGCCTGCCCGCATCAGGGCTACCCGAAATTCCCCGGTGATTTTTAGTCAATATATTGATATATATTGCGTTTTTTCAGCATAATTCTTGATCAGTCCAGCACCTGTCTGCGGAACCTCCCGATTGCTGCGACCAGGCGGTGGCCAATCATCAACAGGGTTATCCACAGCCATCGGGCTGCTGCCCAGAGCTGTTTAGCCACAATCAGTTAGCAGCGGTTTTAAAAGTCATCAGTGTCCGTGGATCGACAAATGTTTCACAGGAGGGCGGTCGCGGATATGGTAAAGTAAAGTCATGTCTTCGGCACAGCGCATCGTCCAAGTCGCCGTACCCTCTCCGCTACCCCGCACCTTCGACTACCTGCCTCCGAAATCGGGCGACTTGCCCTGTCTAGGAGCACGTGTCCGGGTACCTTTCGGCCGGCGCTCTGTGGTCGGAATCGTGACCGGGATCACCGGAGATAGCCTGCTGCCAGCGGCACGCCTGAAGGTCGTGCAGGATGTGCTCGATCCGGGACCTTTGCTTCCGTCAGGCCTCCTGAACCTGCTGCTGTGGGCATCGGAATACTACCACCATCCGCTTGGCGAGGTGGTCAGTTCAGCCCTTCCGCAGGCCCTGCGAAAGGGCCGGCCTGCGGTCGCCGGCGACGTTGACGGCTGGACCATCACCGAATCAGGTCGCGCCCGGCTCGGCGATGCCCGGGCGCTACGAGGCGTACCTGCCCGCATCCTGCATGCCTTGGCCGGCCACGTTTCCGTCGCCGACGAGACCTTGCTTGCTCCCCTGTCCAATCGCTGGCGGGCCGCCGTGCGGTCACTGGTGGCACGCGGCTGGGTAAGCGCCGTCCCGCATGATTGCCTGGCGCGGCCTGCATCCCGGGTGGCGGACGTGCCCGTGGCCAGCGCGGCGCAGACCGCGGCCATCGCCACCATCACGGGCGGATCACCCGGCTTCCATTGCTATCTCCTCCACGGGGTAACCGGAAGCGGCAAGACCGAGGTCTATCTTCGCGTCATCGCCCGGGTTCTCGGGTCCGAGGCGCAGGTGCTGGTGCTTGTGCCGGAGATCGGACTAACGCCGCAACTGGTGGATAGTTTCCGGCAGCGTTTTGCCGGCGGCATCGCCGTGATCCACTCCGGTCTGAATGAATCCGAACGCCTGTGCGCATGGCTCAAGGCGCGTGACGGATCGGCACGCATTGTGCTTGGCACCCGCTCGGCAGTCTTTGTACCGATGAAAGCATTGCGTCTGATCATCGTCGATGAGGAACATGACGGCTCCTACAAGCAGCAGGACGGATTCCGCTATTCAGCGCGGGACGTTGCCATACGGCGCGGCCAGCGCGAAGGAGTACCGGTGGTGCTGGGATCCGCTACGCCCTCGCTCGAGAGCCTGCACAACGCACGGCAGGGCCGCTACACGCTCCTGCCGTTGCCCGAGCGCGTTGGTCAGGCCCGACTGCCGCCGGTCCGTCTTCTGGACCTGCGCCGGCTTGCGCGTTCGGACGGCCTTGCCCCTCCGCTGATCGAGGCGGTGCACGACCGGCTTGTGCGTAAGGAGCAGAGCCTGCTGTTCATCAATCGACGCGGTTTCGCGCCGGTGCTCATGTGCCACGAATGCGGCTGGTTTGCGCCGTGCCCACGCTGCGATGCCCGCCTGACCCTGCACAAGACCGCAGGCCGGCTGCGTTGCCACCATTGCGGCAGCGAAACGAGCGTGCCGGAGGTATGTCCGTCCTGCCAGGGTGGAAATCTGCGCGGTCTAGGCGAAGGCACCGAACGCGTGGAAGCAGCGCTTGCCCGGATTTTCCCTGGAGCCAATATCGAAAGGATCGATCGCGACAGCACCCGGCGCAAGGGCGCCCTGGAAGAAAAGCTTGGCCGTGTTCGCGCCGGCGCAGCAGACATCTTGGTCGGGACCCAGATGCTTGCCAAAGGACACGATTTCCCAAATCTGACCCTGGTTGGCGTCCTCAATGCGGATCAGGGGCTCTATGGATATGATTTCCGGTCCGGTGAACAGCTATTTCAGCGCATCATGCAGGTTGCCGGCCGCGCCGGCCGTGCTGATAAGCCTGGGGAGGTGCTGATTCAGACCTTTCACCCCGAGCATCCGCTTTTCCTGGCTTTGTGCCGGCACGATTATTCCAGTTTCGCGGATTACGCGCTGCAAGAACGCCAGGAAACCCAGTTCCCACCCTTTTGCCACCTGGCGTTGCTTCGGGCGGAATCACCTGAGCACGGTAATGCGCTGGCGTTCCTGGCACGGGCGCGGTCGATTGCCGACGGCATGGAGCTGGCCAGGGGGGTGACGGTCATGGATCCCGCGCCTTCCCCCATGGAGCGCCGCTCCGGACGCTATCGTGCGCAGCTGCTCATCCATGCCGTGCAACGCCCCGCTCTGCACCGCTTCCTTGTCCAATGGCTTTTCCTGATTGCGGAAACCCCGCTCTCGCGCAAGGTGCGCTGGTCCCTGGACGTCGACCCGCTCGACATGCACTGACTGCCGCCAGCTGCACCTGCCGCCGTCCTTTCTTCAAAGCCCTATCGGCAGGCTTTGGGTTGCCCCGACCTGAGTGAGCACGTAGGGCAGCGGAAAGTGTTCCCTGTATTCCTCGGGCAGATCGAACAAGGTCTGCTTGAATGCGTC
>JAJZRT010000919.1 GCA_021802595.1 Pseudomonadota bacterium | reverse complement strand
CTGGGCCCTGATGCTGGTGGTCTCCCTGAAATACGTGTTGCTGGTGCTGCGCGCCGACAACCACGGCGAGGGCGGCATCATGGCGCTGATCGCGCTGGCGCGGCACGCCGTGGCGCAACGGCCGCGCGCGCTGCGCACGGTGGCGCTGGCCGGCATGGCGGGTGCTGCGCTGTTCTATGGCGATGCCGTGCTGACGCCCGCGATTTCGGTACTGTCGGCGGTCGAGGGCCTGTCGGTCGGCACCCATGTATTCGAGCCCTACGTGATGCCGATTGCGATCGGCGTGCTCGCCGGACTGTTTTTCATGCAGCAGCATGGCACGGCCAGCGTCGGTGCCTGGTTCGGTCCGATCGCGGTGCTCTGGTTTGCCGCGCTGGCAGTCGGCGGCGTGTACCAGATCGCCCAGCATCCGCAGGTGCTGGGCGCGTTGCACCCGGCGCATGCGTGGTGGTTCGTCACCCAGCACGGATTCGCGTCGTTCGCGGTGCTGGGGGCCGTGCTGCTGGCTTTTACCGGTGCCGAGGCGCTGTATGCCGACATGGGGCATTTCGGCCGCGCGCCGATCAGGCTGGCCTGGTATGGCCTGGTGTTTCCCGCGCTGGTGCTGAATTATCTGGGGCAGGGCGCGCTGCTGTCGCGCGTGCCCGCCGCCGGCAACAATCCTTTCTTCCTGCTCTATCCCGCGTGGGCGCTTTATCCCATGGTGCTGCTGGCGACCGCCGCCACGGTGATCGCCGCCCAGGCCACGCTCACCGGCGCGTTTTCGCTCACGCGCCAGGCCATCCAGCTGGGCTACCTGCCGCGCATGCAGGTGGTGCAGACCTCGTCCAAGGCATTCGGGCAGATCTACATTCCGGTCGTCAACTGGCTGCTGTTCGTGCTCGTCGTGGCAGTGGTCGCCGGCTTTGGCAAGTCGGACCACCTCGCCGCCGCGTACGGGCTTGCCGTCACCGGCACCATGCTGGTGACGACGCTGCTCACCTTCTTCGTCATTCATTACGGATGGGGATATGGCCTGTCCGGCAGCCTCGCGGCGACCGGCGTGTTCCTGCTGATCGACGCGGCCTTCTTCTCGTCCAGCTTGCTGAAGATCACGGAGGGCGGCTGGTTCCCGCTGGCACTGGGCACCCTGGTCTTCATTGTCATGCGGACCTGGGTGCGCGGGCGACGCAGTCTGCTTGCACGGGTCGGCGTGGCGGATATTCCGCTGACCGATTTCCTTGCCGGCCTGATGGCGCATCCGCCGACGCGGGTGCCGGGGACTGCGGTATTCCTCAATGCCAGCGCGCATACCGTGCCGCACGCGTTGTTGCACAACCTGAACCACAACCGCGTGCTGCATGAGCGGCTGGTATTCCTCACCGTCAGGATCAAGACCGAGCCGTGGGTGCCGTTCGAAGACCGCATGCGGGTCGAATTGCTGGGCAACGAGGCCTATGCCGTGACCCTCACCTTCGGCTTCAAGAACCGTCCCGACGTGCCCGCGGCGCTCGAAGGGTTGGGACCCCAGTTCGGCCTGACGTTCGAACCCATGCAGACTTCCTATTTCCTGAGTCGCGAAACCATCGTGTCCAGCGCGGCTGTCGACAGTGGATTGTCCAACTGGCGCGAACAGCTGTTTCGCTGGCTGTCGCGCAATGCCGGCAGCGCGGTGGAATACTTCAATCTGCCTGCAAACCGGGTGATCGAACTCGGCTCGCGGGTGGAGATCTAGCCAGCCTGTTTCAGAGGGCAGGCCAGCGCAGGGACCGGTACTCAGTCATCATCATCGTCGTGATGGCGGTGCTCGCGGCGATGTTCCCAGCGCTCGTGTCGCCAGCCGCCCCATCCGCCGCGGCGGGGGGCCCAGCCCCGGTCATCCCAGTCACGCCCGTAATCGCGGTAATAAACCCGCTCGACCCGGTAGGGCGGCGGCAGCACGATGGTGGGGCCGGGGTAGTACGAGGTGGTCGTCCAGTAACGGGCGCCGCCGGATTCGTACAGGACCCGGAACCCGTCCCGCTCGCGCGTGCCGAACGAAATGACGAAATGCGGCTCGACCGATATCACGCGACCGTAGCCATAGTCGCCGCCATGGGCGAAGCTGGCGCCGGACGCGGTGAGCAGGGCGGTTGCCAATAGCAGTTTGCGTAGCATGGTGATTCTCCTTTCAGCCTTGAAGTGGACGTTCGGGTGCGTCAATCGTCCCCGTTGTCGTCGGGGGCACTCCAGCGCACGTCGCGCGGATCGTCGTCCACAGAAAAATTCCCGTTGAGGGTCAGCCACTTGCCGGGGTTGTACGGCAACTGGGTGGCGTACACGCGTCCCTGGAAGCGGTAACGCACGTCATAGCCGCTGACCACCTGGCGATAGTTGTCGTGGACGCGGCAACGCTCGACCTGGCGCGGGCGCGTTTCTTCGTAGCGCGTACCGCCACCATTCCAGCGATCGCCCACTACGGCGCCGGTGGCCGCGCCTACGGCGGCGGCGGCAACCCTGCCGTCGCCCTTGCCGACGGTGGAGCCGAGCAGGCCGCCGGCGATGGCGCCGAGGATCGCGCCGCCATGGTCGTTGCCGTCGCGGTAGCGGCGGGTTTCATAGCCGACGGTTTCAGACCAGCATTCACGGCGCGGTTCGTTGACCGTGTCGTAGATCGGCGTGCTGGAGAGCACGCGGGCACGGGTGACGAAGCCGTCCCCGTCATAACGGCCGGGGCCGGCCTGCGCGGCGCCGCTGGCGGCGACCAGGGCGGCGACCAGGGTCATGTTCAAAAGGCGTGTTTTCATGCTTACTCTCCTTGCATTTTATACATACC
>JAJZRT010000918.1 GCA_021802595.1 Pseudomonadota bacterium | reverse complement strand
TAATGGTGCAGCTCACCACCGGCCAAGCTGGCCGCGACCGTCGTCAGCAGCCAGTCGCCGCCGTCCGCCGACCACTCGCGCATTACGTCGAATTCGAATTTCTCCAGCGCTGCATCCTTGTGCGCGAACCACGGCTGCGAACGGAAGAAGCGCGGGATGATCTGCCGCGCAAGCTGGTCCCGCGCACGGCGCGCCATCAGCTGGTTCACGCCGGCATCGTCTTCGGTGCGGCCAAACAGGGTGCGCCACCCCGCCTCCACCAGTACCAGCACCGGCAGATCCGGCGGCATCGGGTGTTCCTCGTGCCAAGACGGCGCCTCCACATCGGCAGCCAGGCGGAAGGCATAGAAGCCGTGGCCGCCCAAGGTGAGCAAATAGGGCAGCTCGCCGATCGGCGGGAACTTGCTGCGCCCCATCAGTTCGACCGGCACCCTCCCCTTGAATGTACCGAGATCGAGTTCGACCGCCTGCGGCGCCAGCGACAGGTTGGCCACACACAGGATGGTCTCGCCCTCGTACTCGCGCAGATAGGCAAGGATCTTGCGATTGCCGGGACGCAGGAACAGCAGCGTGCCGCGGCCGAAGGCACGGTGCGCCTTGCGCATTGCAATCAGGCGCCGCATCCAGTTGAGCAACGACGATGGATTGCGATGCTGCGATTCGACATTGACCGCGCCAAAGCCATATACCGGATCGGCGATCGGTGGAAGATACAGGCGTTCCGGATCCGCCGTCGAGAAACCGCCATTGGGTCTGCCATTCCACTGCATCGGGGTGCGCACGCCATTGCGGTCGCCAAGCGCGATGTTGTCGCCCATGCCGATCTCGTCGCCGTAGTAAACGATCGGCGAACCCGGCATGGTCATCAGCAGCAGGTTCATCAACTCGATGCGATGGCGGTCGTTGTCGAGCAGCGGCGCCAGCCGGCGGCGAATGCCGAGGTTGAGGCGTGCCTGCGGGTCCATCGCGAAGGTCTGGTACAGATAGTCGCGCTCGCGGTCGGTGACCATTTCCAGGGTCAGCTCATCGTGGTTGCGCAGGAATATCGCCCACTGGCAGCTTTCCGGAATGTCAGGCGTCTGCTCCATGATTTCGACGATGGGGTGGCGATCCTCCTGCGCGATTGCCATGTACATGCGCGGCATCAGCGGAAAATGGTAGGCCATGTGGCACTCGTCGCCGTTGCCGAAATACTCGCGTACGTCCTCCGGCCACTGGTTCGCCTCCGCCAGGAACATGCGGCAGCGGTAGTGCCTGTCGAGCTCAGCACGCATGCGCCGGATCACCGCATGCGTCGCCGGCAGATTCTCGTTGCTGGTGCCTTCGCGCTCGCACAGGTAGGGCACCGCATCCAGCCGCATGCCGTCCACCCCGGCGTCGAACCAGAAGCGCATGGTGCGCATCATCGCCCTGGCCACGTGCGGGTTGTCGTAGTTGAGATCGGGTTGGTGCGAGAAGAAGCGGTGCCAGTAGTAGGCCTGGGCGACCTCATCCCACGCCCAGTTGGATTTTTCAGTGTCGGTGAAGATGATGCGCGTACCGGAAAAACGGATGTCGCTGTCGCTCCATACGTAGTAGTCGCGCTTGCTGGAGCCCGTGGGTGCCCGCCGTGCCGCCTGAAACCAAGGGTGCTGATCCGAGGTATGGTTGATGACCAGTTCGGTGATCACCCGCAGGCCGCGGCGATGGGCCTCGTCGATGAAGGTGCGAAACTCTGCCATCGAACCGAAGACCGGATGGATCTTGCGATAGTCTGAAATGTCGTAGCCGTCATCGCGACCGGGTGATGGATAGAATGGCAGCAGCCAGAGCGTGTTCACGCCCAACTCCTGCAGGTAGTCGAGCTTGTCGATCAGGCCGCGGAAATCACCCACGCCATCGCCGTTGCCGTCTGAGAAAGCCTTGACGTGCAACTCGTAGATGATGGCGTCCTTGTACCACAGTGAATCCTCTTCCGTTGCCATTGGCGATTTCGTCCCGAACCGGGTTCCCCTGCCATGCCCGTTTTGTCCAGAATAGATGCTTTTAACCGGGGGCGTGGCTGACCGTTCCGGGGGCTGGGAGTTCCGCGCAGCATTCACCTCTTGTCAAAAGGCTCATAGCTGCATCGACCGTATCACTCACCATGACTTCAAGTGATGGGACGCGCCCCGAGATAAGGCCGGGTTTGTGGCATTCCGTCCGATACACTGTGCGGTCGCTGCCGGCTACTTAGCGCCAGCACGAACAAGCAGGTGCGCGGCTGGTAGCATCTGCTTCCATCAATCGACCCTGATGGCAACGTCACGCACCGTACACCGATGGCCCTGCCGCGCCAATGATCGATCCCGCCTACGCCCAGACACTCCGCACACTGCTGCGAACCCAACAAGTTGCCGCCCTTGGAACCCTGCACAAGGGGCGGCCGTATGTCTCCATGGTGCCCTTCGCCCTGCTTCCCGACGGCTCGGGCTTCGTCATCCATGTCAGCCAGCTCGCGGCGCATACGCGGGACATGCTGTCGAGTCCGCTGGTGAGCCTGCTGGTCGTCGCGCCGCCGACGCCCGAGGTGCCTGTCCAGGGTCTGGCGCGCGTCACGATCCAGGGGCGCGCCGAGCAATACACCACAGGCACCGCCCGCCATGTCGAGGCGAAGGCCGCCTACCTGGCGCGCTTTCCCCAGAGCGCGGACCTGTTCGGCTTTGCCGATTTCTCGCTGTTCGCGATCCTGCCGGAGTCGATCCGCTTCGTCGGCGGCTTTGCCCAGGCGACAACGCTTTCGCCGGCAACGCTGGCCGAGGTGCTGAGCACGGGC